>JAIRNQ010000153.1 GCA_031257955.1 Deltaproteobacteria bacterium
GGGATTCTTCGACTTTTCCCTCGCATAGGCTTTTTGGCCTCTAAAGGCAAGGGTGTTTTTACGGCGATATCTTGGAAAACTGAACCTTGGCCCTCATCCCAAGACAGGCCAAAATGATAATCGCAATCGTTCTAAATTGTCGAACACAGTTTTATTATTTTTCAGGCAAGAGATTTGCTCTTCACTGGAAAAACCAACGATAAAATCGGGGCCTGGCGCTAGTTTATTAAAGTCTGACACAATGGGCGTTAACGTAAGGCTTTTAACCGTAACCAATGTTTGAGGCAACGTAAAATTCACGGCTGATAGCATGGAATCGCTTTCTTTAAAGAGGAAGGCGGTATCATTGAGGCGTGGCTTCGTTCGCCTTTGCTACCAGCCGATGGCCAACGATTCGGAACCAATCGGCCTAAGCTAGTCCCCCCGGCTTAATGGCGCCCACGGGTTCGGTCCCGAGGAAATAGTGGCCAAGGGGGATTATCCATTTAATAATACTAAACGCCGTTCTAAAATTATATGCGACTAAAATAAGACGATAAGCGCTTTAGCCAGCGTTGGAAAAAAGAATGATTGAATACTATTTTATAGGCTTACGATAATACAAAAATTTGTGTTTGTCAAGTAAAAATCGGCCAATCGCTATACAAACTAGGAATGGTTACTTGCCTAATTCGGGGCCTGTGTAGCCCAGCCGTTGGGAAATGCCGGTCATGGCTTTCAATAGTTCGGGCATCAATTCCTGCTTGCGGTTTTTCGTGAGTCTAATGTCGGGGCCCGATATGCTCAAGCCGCCCACGACTTTACCGTCGTAGCCAAAAAGGGGCACGGCCAAGCAGCACAAGCCAATTTCGATTTCCTGATTGTCGTAACTAAACCCCGTTTTTCTAATCATGTCGATGCAGGCTTGGAGTTTTTCTTTCGTGGTTATGGTGTATTTAGTGTGCTTGGGCATGGGCCGGCCCATGATGACGTCTTGTTCCTCTTTGGTCATGAAGGCCAGTATGGCTTTACCCACCCCGGTGCATGAAAATGACACCTCTTGCCCAATCCTTGAAGAGATGTTCATGGCCCTGGGCCCCTCGATTTTGTCGATGTAGACGGCGTGGGTGCCTTCGCGAAGGACTAGATGCACGGTTTCTTTTGATTTCTCGGCCAGAACCTTGAGGTGCGGGGCGGCGATGGCCCGGATGTCCAGGTTGTTAAGATACATGCTGCCCAATTCAAAGGACTTAAGCCCAAGGCTGTAACGCCCTTGATCGTCCTGAACGGCATAGCCCAGTTTTTGCAGCGTGTATATAAGGCCAAAACAAGTGCTCTTGTGGAGTCCCACGCTATGGGCAACGCTGGTGATCCCGGTATTGTGTCCATCTCCGCCTAAATGCTCCAAGATGGTCATGGCCCGCTGAACCGATTGGATCAAATGGTATTTTGGTGTCGTCATATGGATCCCGAATTCGCGCCTTGATTTGGCGCTAAAAACCCGGCGGTTAATGAAACAATGGTGACTTGGCGGTCGCCTCTGGCAGGCCCGCCTTATCGCGGCCTCCTCGTCCTACCGGCCCAAAACCGAGGCCGGAAGCGGGTTCTATTTCCGTCACCGCTTGGCGGGACCCTTAGCGGTGACATGCGCTAACCTCATAAACCGAGACCAAGCCTCGGTTTTAGCTTCCCGCCAAGTCCCGGAACCCGCTTGCCTATACGGCTATGCCGGGAAATTATGCGACGATTCCGCAGTAAAGATAAACATCCAAAATTTTGAGATAAATATTATAAATAATCTACTATTAGGAAATATACATATAACAATTAATTGATATATGTTTGATGAAATAATTAGAATCTAATAAAATAAAAATCCGATGGATTTTGACGGACTTCACTCTCTAAAGGGGAGACAATGTAAAAAATTTAAAAGCGTTACGAGACCTTTTTATGGGGCGTGAATCGTTCATCAACGAAGCAATTTTACCAGAAGGTCTATCAAATATCAAAAAAACAGGTATTTATTTCGGATTGGGAGCGTTAAAAATAAATTGCTTCGCCCCATTGAAGCGTTTTTGGCTAATTACCCCTAGCCAGCCGACTCTTCTGACCGCAAACCGTTAGTCAGTACTTGGTTTTTTAGCTCGCCCGGCCGCCGGTTAACGGGTGACGGATGGCACAAATAAGCCGAGTCCGTAAGGCTTAAGCGCCTTCGGGGCGGTTTAACCTCGAGGCGCCCATGTCCAGCCCAATGGTCCTTTTTTCTTGCCCGCCGCTGGGAACGGGCCCGAAAGTTAGGGAGAAAGGCATCCCGAAACGGCTGAGGCCGCCGGCCAGTTCCCTTTGAAAAGCCTTTTCGGTTTCGGGAGCCCGAAGCTCGGCCTTTATGGCCAAAACCGGTCCCCGGTAACTAACCCGATAATCGATCAAATCCGGGCAGGAGAAACAAATCTCGTCGAGTTCTTCTATGGTTACGGCCCTCTCCGTTCGCCGGCCATCGACTCGGCCCTCGATCCTTCCCAAGCGTCTGGTATCTGAACCGCAGGGGCAAGGTGCCGGGAGCATCTTGGCCAGATCGCCGGTCCGGTAGCGGATTAAGGGCATGGCTTGCCTGTTCAGGGTGGTAAAAACCACTTCTCCCCTTTGTCCATCGCCTAGTTGCCGGCCGGTTCGGGGATCGACGATTTCCACCAACAGGTCCGCTTCCCGGAGATGATAGCCAATATGGGCAGAACAATGGACGCCTCCCCCGAATCCGCTTTCCGTTGAGCCATAATGCTCGAAGATCTCGCACGCCCAGAGACGCGAAATCGACCGGCTGATAGCCTCTGACACGTAATCGGCGGCCAACAGGACGCTTTTGGGCCGGTAGTCACCGTCGGCCATGGCCAGTCGGTGAATTTGGGCGGGAAAGCCTATCAAAGTAGTGGGTTTTAGGCGTTTCAGGAGATCCAAGGCTTCGCCGACGTCATTAACCGGACCGCCTACGACTGGCCTGACCCCAAGGCGGGCCAGGGCCTGGGACAAAAGAGCCCCCAGTCCGCCCGGGGCGTCGTTTCCCATGAATATGGCCGCGGTTTGGCCATATTCGACCATTTCGGACATGCCGGCGGCGAAAAAATCAACGGTCAGCTCAAGGTCCGAAGCCGAAAAGAAAACCCTTTTCGGTTTGGCCGTCGTTCCAGAGGAAGCCAGGGTAACCACCCTTTCAATGTCCCTCGAGGGGCTATGGACAAAACTTGACGGGGTGTCGGCCAGATCGGCTGGCCAAGTGAAGGGGAGGGTCTCTAGATCCTCAAAAGAGTTGAATATTGGCTTAATCCCCTTTAGTCGTTCGCGGTAATGGCGGCTTTTGGCGGCCAACGCGGCAACCATTTCCCCCAATTTCCGTAATTGCCAGTCCCTGACGGTGTCGGAATTTAACGGCGAGAGG
>JAIRNQ010000190.1 GCA_031257955.1 Deltaproteobacteria bacterium
GGTGGAGTTGGAGGCCTTCCAAACCGGCTATATGGTGAGCGTCAAGCCAATTGACACAAGCCCGATCACTGCCGGGAGCAATTAGACATGGTGAGCGTCAAGCCAATTGACACAAGCCCGATCACTGCCGGGAGCAATTAGACATGGTGAGCGTCAAGCCAATTGACACAAGCCCGATCACTGCCGGGAGCAATTAGACTATGTAGGACCGAGGCGAAAATAACTTTTTCTACAGAAAAATCAAATTTTCTTCAAATTAAGGCTTTATTGATTACTTTATCAATTTTTAAATAATCCCAAATATGCCTTAAAACTATGCTTGGACCAATTATATAAGATACTAATTTTGTATATCGTTGGCTGTTGATTCTGTAAGGCATAATATTTTATCCGAATATTTTTCCAATGCCAATATCATTGAATCAACGACACCCGTTTCCATGGCCTTTTCGAATTGGCCAAAGTTAAGGATTATCTTTTGTCTGACTTTTCCCTCTACTCGACGGTTTTCCACTAAAAGGAGATAGGTCCGTTTCTTGACTGTCGAAAGCCGCAAAAACATGGGGAAGCCTCCATCTGTTTTGTCGCGCCATGGCTTTTCATAGATTATACCGTAATAAAAGGCATTATTAAGAAAAAAGTTCAATATGGTTGCACCACGCTCAACGGCCGCTAAAAAAAGAACTGCTATTTCAATATATTATATAACTAGGAGGGTCGATTTTTCCCCCCTTACTGTCCAAAACCGGTTATAGAGCCATGAGGTAGTTTTTTTAGCGAGAAAACATGTCGCGAGAGCCTATTCGCACACTCCCGAAAAACCCGGCAACCTACGAATAACATTCTAAAAATAAGTTTGTATTTTCAAAATCATTATGCTACTCTGGCTATAGTTTGCCGAGCCATGAAGTCTATTTCCTGGATGGCCGCCCGCTTGGTATCCGGGCAGAGGTGGGCGTAACGCTTGGTCATCAATTTTTATCTCGCCTATAGGTATGTCGGCGAAGAGCGGAGCGATATGATTCCGGTAACGACCGCGCCCGTCCTGGGTAGGGGACAGGTTCGGCAGCCATTTTTCGTCATAAATTTCCAGGCCCGGTTAAAAGTCAGTTCTGCCGTTGCTTCGGATTTTTTGGACGGGAGGACAAGATCGCCGCGCCGGATGGCCTGAATCCGTTCGGCGTGAATATGGGAAGCCGTTTGGGCGGTATATCCCTCCGATTTCCAGCCGACCTTTTACCATATCTTTTTGCCGTTGTGGCGATAAATAATATAGTAACAAACATCAATCTTGCCGTCGCGATGCTTGCGGCGGGTATCGGAACTGCGCTGATAGACATTCTGGTATTTAGCGTTTTCCATCTTGTCGTTAGTGGCCATGTTTTCGCCTCCCTTTTCAGCGATCAAACCATCCCAAATCGCTTCTTTTATTGGTATTTTTTCTACCACATTTCTACCGGTCTATCACTTTTTCTACCATATTTCTACCAGTCAGTACGAAATCATGCAAACTCCTGCAACATTGTCTCTACAAAATCACCTAAAAATTTACAATATTGTCATGCCATGCAACTCTGCGCAAAATCTGGCAACAACCTCGGAAAGTCATTCAAATCCCGTTTCGGCTCCAATCAAAATATCGCCGCCGAACCGGCGCCCAAGCCCTGGCCAACGGCCGAGCAGCGGGCCTTGTCTATACCCGGCCATGGTTACGGTTCGACGCCCCGACCCGCGAGGCCTTCAGGTTAACGCCTGAGGTCCTTTCGTTTAACCCTCACAATCACCCCACGGGCCCCGGAAGACCGCCTTTGGGAAAAACCCCGCTATTACCCTAGCGGGGTCACCCAATCAGGCCCCCTACGGGGCGC
Source organism: Deltaproteobacteria bacterium (assembly GCA_031257955.1). Taxonomy (GTDB): domain Bacteria; phylum Desulfobacterota; class Desulfarculia; order Adiutricales; family Adiutricaceae; genus JAIRNQ01. The sequence continues at coordinate 1,869 of JAIRNQ010000190.1, forward strand.
CTAGGGCCGTTTATGGGCCCTCTCCGAGAGGCATGGTAAGACGCCTGCCCCCGTCTCCGACGGTGGCCCCGACAGTAACCCTATCCGCGGCGACGCCGGCGACGGCGTGGCCGTCAGCGCAATGGAAAGGCCATGCCCGCCTCCCCCTTACCCGACGACGGTGTTTACGTAAACGACTTGGCCATGAAGGCCGTGACCGCCTTCAAGGACGGTTGTGACTGTGAGACCTCGATCGTGGCCGTATTTGACGATTATTTGGGGATCAAGATCCTCGATGGCCTCGAGCCCCAGAACCGGCGCACGGGCCTGGGCTTCCAGGTCCCCTGCGGGGCCATCATGGGGGCCAAACGGGTCCTGGCCGTGGCCCTGGAAAACGACCCGAAGCTCCCGGAACTTTTACGCGGCTTGGAAAATCTCTTCGCCCGCAAGCACAAGGGCACCACCTGCCAGTACCTGACCGCCCGGGTCAAATGGGGCGAGCACCGCCGCCACTGCGGCAAATACGTCTACTCCGCCGTCGAGTACCTCTGTCTCCTCCTGGAGACCAGATTGGCCCAAAAGCTGGAAGACGAGATCAAATCCAACGATCCCACGGCCACCAGACACTGATCGTCCAAGCGCCGCCTTACGGGCCCGCCAGGCTTGGCCCGCAAGGCCCAGGCCCTTGGGCCAGGGGCCTGGGCCCGGAACTCCAAACTCCTCCCCTCTTACCGTCCCGCCCAAAACGTTTTGCCGACCATAATGGCCGACCCGTCCCCCGGCTTGGCCCGGCCAAGCCGATAAAATCCAAGCGCGATCTTACGCGTTGCAACTCACAGCAAAAATAGGCTATAGTAATATCGCTCCGCGTTATTTGCCCCTTTGGGACGAAAGTTTATCGGAATGACCATAGACGCCAAGCTGGAATTAAGCTTCGACACTCCCAATAAAGGCCCGCGGTTAGATTTTAAGTTTGACGTCTCCCTGCCCGGCCAGGGCATCACCGTCATAACCGGCCCTTCCGGGGCCGGCAAAACGACTTTTTTGCGTTGCCTGGCCGGCCTGACCAGGGCCCAAGGCTACGTCTCCGTTAACGGCAGCGTCTGGCAGGAAGGGGATTTTTTCTTGCCTACCCATAGGCGGCCCTTGGGTTACGTCTTTCAGGACGGGGCCCTGTTCCCGCACCTGACGGTCAAGAAAAACTTGGAGTACGGGGCCAAAAGGGCCCACAAGAGAATGAAAAATCCCCGCTCGGTGGACATGGACAATTTCATCGAGATTCTGGGCATCGGCCACCTGATGGACCGCAAGCCCGAAAACCTCTCCGGCGGCGAACGCCAGAGGGCGGCCCTGGCCAGGGCCTTGGCCTCCAGGCCGGAGATCCTCTTTCTGGACGAGCCGCTTAGCGCCTTGGATCAGGAACGCAAAAACGAGATTATGCCTTACCTGAAGAGCCTCAAAAGCTTGGATCTGCCCATAGTTTACGTCTGCCACTCGCAGGACGAGATAGACCACTTGGCCGGCACGGTCATCTTTATCGAGGGACCCGGAAAGCCCCTCATGGCCAAGGCCCGTTTCGCCGAAGGCCGCCTCTTTTAAGCCCTTGGCCCTGGGGCCGGCCCCAGGGCGGGACAAACCGGACAAGGCTGGCCAGGGCCGACTTGGCCCTGAACGCCCGATCGCTTACCCTATCCGTTGAAAGGATTCTTTTGGTTCTCTTTGATGGAGTTAACAAAATTAATAAACTCTTTGCTCGCCAAGTACAGCATAACAGAGCACTTCAAAAAAGGGGCCGATTCTTATTTAAGCAAAGACGTAAACACTAATTTAATTGACAGCTATATCCTCTTTAAGCAAGCCTCCGACGCCGGTGACGCCGGGGCCCTTTACGTCCAAAGCCACATGCTGGCCCTGGGCGAGGGTACCTCCGCCAACCGGACCAAGGCTTTCGAGATGCTAAACGAGGTGGCCAACGCCGGGCTGGTCGAGGCCCATTATGACATGGCCATTTGTTTCCTCTTTGGCGTCAACAGCATCGACGCCTTGGTCCAACGCCAGAACGACAATTGGCTTAAGCTGCCCTATCTTTGGGTCGCCCCGCCCTCCAAGGTTCCCAAACAGACCAAGGCGTCCTGGCCCGGCGCCGAGCGCAAGAACCGCCTGGGCTTGAGGGAGCCGCTGATCCGCTCCGAACCGCCGCCGGTGGTTTGCCAAGTGAGCGCTTGGGACGCCCCCATCAGGGAACGGGGCTGGTTCCGGGTTCCCGGCTTCGGCAGGAACCACTTATCCCTAATCATGGGCTACGGCAACGACAACGACAAAGGGGCGGCCCTGGCCCGTTTACGCCTGGCCTCCGATCTCGGATTGTCGGCGGCCAAAGCCCTTTTGGGCGCCTATCTGTACCATACCGGCGAGGATCCCGCCGAGGGTTACAAGCTTCTGCTTTCGGCCTCCGATGAGGGCGACGTCGAGGCTTCGATGTGCATGGGGTACCTAAAAAAGTACGCCATCGACGACCCCAAGGCCTACCACGAATCGATGGATTATTTCCGCTTGGCCATGGAAAAAGACGACATTGAGGGAATAATCAGTTACTACACTGAGGAAATTAACCACTTCAAAAGGCCCCTGGATCAGGAAGCCGCCCTCGGAAAAATCGCCTTGCCGGCCAAACTGGGCTTCCGCTCGGCCAGACACCTTCTCAAACGGATCCAAGGCGGCGACTCCATCGGCAACCCCTACCAAATCGGCCACCAAGGATAATGAAAAACACAAAAAAGTAATGGATATAATGTTTAGTCAATAAAATCCGCCCGGTTCCTTGGCCCTTGCCGGCCCAAAAAAAGAAAGCCCCTATATTTAGGGGCTTTCGTTTTATCGGGGGGCTTACCCGGCGTCAGGGACCGGGGAAGTCGGGTTTTTTGGGGTTGACGATCCCGGTCAGTTTGGGGCTGGCCCTAAAGACCAAGCCGTACTTTTTTTGGCCGGAGGCTGGATAGTGGCGGGGTATGAAACGGCCAAAACCGCGCAGGGTCACGGGCCGGCCCTTGGCCAGGGCTTGGCGGGCTTGGGTCAGGATAATGCCCATGGCGTGGGAAACCAGCTCCGGGGGCGCCTGGGGGCACTCGGCGATTAGGCGCTTAAGGATAATCGATTGATCCAGTCCCTTGATTGGGGGCATGCCGGGCCTCGCGACGGTCTGGGACGGGGGCAAGGCCCGTCCCGGGATACCCAAGCCTGATAGCCCCTAGCGGGGGCTTAAAACAAGCCGGGGCGGTAGATAAACTTCAGGTTGGGGCCGGCTTCCAGGCGGGAGTCGGCCTTGTCCAGAAGGTCCAGGCGAACGCCCAACAGTTCCTCCAGGAGGCTGACCCGGCCATCGTCGTAGATAACCTCGGCGTCCTGGGACTCGGGGATGCCTCCCAGGACCTTGGCCTTCTCGATGGCCTCTTTCAGGCCGCCGTATTCGTCGATCATGCCTTGCTTTAAGGCTTCCTGGCCGGTGAAGACCCGTCCGTCGGCGATGGCCCTGACCTGCTCGATTTTAAGTTTGGGCCTTCCGGCGGCCACGTCGGCCACGAACTGCTCGTAGACCTCCAGGACCATAGACTGCAGGAGGGCCTGTTCTTCGGGTTTCATGGCCCTAAACGGAGATCCCATGTCTTTATACTGGCCGCTTTTAATGACCTGGGCCTTAATGCCCAGCTTGTCCATGGCCTGGTCAAACTCGATGGTCTCCATGATGACCCCGATGGAGCCGGTAATGGTGCCGGGGTTGGCCATGATGTGGGATCCGGCCACGGCCAAATACAGCCCGCCCGAGGCGGCCACCGAGCCCATGGAGACGACCACGGGTTTTTTAAATTCCCGAAGGGCCCGATAAAGTTCCTGGCAGGGGGCCACGCCCCCGCCGGGGGAATTGATCCTCAGAACCAGGGCTTTAATCTTGTCGTTGTCCTCAAAGGACTTGAGGGAGGTGATGGCCCAAGAGGTATCAAAAATTTCCCCCTCGATGACCAAAACGCCCACCCCCGGTTTGGTCAGGGTCGACAAAGCCGTGGGAGCGGTAAAGGAGAGGTCGGTCATCGAAGCGACGTTATAGCTGCAGCTGCCAATGGCGAAGAGGCCCAAAACCAGGATGACCAGGGGCCAGCTGAGAAAGGAACGTTTTTTGGGTATATCTTTGGGCGGCGGACCGTACTGGGCCCGGTTAATGGGGTGTTGGCCCGGGGCGCTCCCGGGTCCTCCCCTCATGGGCGGCCAGCCCGGCGGCGGTCCCCAAAACGGGGGGCCCTGGGGTGGGACCGGGCCCGGACCGGGGGGCGGGAATTGGCCGGCCCCGTAAGGGGGCGGAGGGGCTTCGCCGTAATAGCCGGCTTGGGACACGGGCGAGGATTGCCAATACCCGGCAAAGGGTTGCCCCACGGAACCAGCTTGGGCCGGGCCAGCGGCGTTAGACGCGGGGCCCGTTTCGGGGGCCCAGGGCGGTCCCGCCGGCGGGTTCTGTCGATTTGGCTCGTGGGTGGCGTTGGCGGCGTCCGCCGTGGTGGGTGAAGGGGGTTGGGGGGTGCCGACCGTTTCGTCGGTTTGTGGGGGGGACTGGTCCCCCCCGCTAAGGGGGCGACCGTCAGGCCCCCACCCTTCGTTGTTGTTTTGGGACATATATAGTCCTAATTAATTAATTAGTTACCGGCCTCGTCGTTAGACTGTTTCTTTTCGGCCAGAAGCTTATCCAAATTACCAAAAGCGGCCCCAAAGGACGGCGCGGAGGCGCCGTTGGTTCCGGTGGATTTGCCGTTGTCGGAGAGGTATTCCTTATAGGTGCCCTCTTCCTCGTCTTTGCCCTTGCGTTTGACCGACAGGCCAATCTTATGGTCGTTGGTGGAGACGGAAACGACCTTGGCCGTGACCTCGTCGCCGACGCTAAAGGCTTCCGAAAGGGGCTTGGCCTTGGGCAGGCCGCTCTCGGAGACGTGGATTAGGCCCTCGACCCCCTCGGCCAGCTCAATGAAGACGCCGAAGTCGGTCACGTTGGTCACCTTGCCGCTCACGGTCTCGCCGACCGGGAACCGGTTAAAGGCCACCACCCAGGGATCCTCCTCAAGCTGCTTGATGCCCAACGAAAAGCGTTCCTGATCCCGGTCTATGGCCAGGATGACCGCCCGGACTTGGTCGCCCTTCTTGAAGACCTCGGAGGGGTGCTTGAAACGGCGGTTCCAGGAGATATCGGAGATGTGGACCAAGCCGTCGATACCCTCGTCGATGCCGATGAAGGCCCCAAAGTCGGTGATGTTCTTGATCTTGCCCTCGATGATGGTGCCGATGGGATAGCGGTCGGCCACGGCGTTCCAGGGGTTGGGCTCGATCTGCTTCAGTCCCAGCGAGATGCGCTTGGCCGAGAGTTCCATCTTCAGGATGATGGTCTCGACCACGTCACCCACCTTAAGGACGGTGCCGGGGTTTCTGACCTTGCGGGTCCAGCTCATTTCGGAGACGTGAATCAAGCCCTCCAAACCGGTCTCCAGCTCCACGAAGGCGCCGTAATCGGTAAGGGAGACGACCCGGCCGGAGACCCTTTGGCCTTCGGAGTATTTCGAGGAAGCGGAGAGCCAGGGATCGTCGGTCATCTGCTTGAGGCCAAGAGAGACGCGTCCGCGCTCACGGTCGAAGGAGAGGACCTTGACGGTCACCTTGTCGCCGACCTTGAAGAGATCCCCAGGGGTACTCAGGCGGCCCCAGGACATATCGGTCACGTGCAGTAAGCCGTCCAGTCCTCCCAGCTCGATAAAGGCGCCGTATTCGGTGAGGTTCTTAACCGAACCTTCTACGACGTTACCCACCTGGAGCGTGGACATGGTCTTGGACTTGATGAGCTCGCGCTCGGCCTCCAAGATGACCCGGCGGCTCAAAACTACGTTGCCCCGGCGTTTATTGTATTTCAAAACCTTAAACTCGTAGGTCTTGCCAATCAAGTTATCGAGGTTTTTGAGGGGACGGGTGTCGACTTGGGAACCGGGCAGGAAGGCCGGCACGCCAATGTCCACCGAAAGGCCGCCCTTGACCCGGCTGTTGATGGTACCGGTAATGCTCAAGTCCTCGTTGTGGACCCTGGCGATCTCCTCCCAGACCTTCATCTTGGCGGCCTTATCCTTGGAGAGGATGATTTCGCCGTCTTCGTCGTCCCAACGGACCAAAAGCGCGTCTACCTGGTCGCCAATGGAAACCGTGAGGTTGTCGGTCCCTTCCTGACGAAACTCCGACAAAGGAATGCGTCCTTCGGATTTGGCCCCGACGTCGAGCATAACGTGTTCTTTGGTGATCTGCACGACTACTCCTTTGAGTACCTCGCCTTCCGAGGGACATCTAAAGCTTTCCTCGTAAAAACGATCCATGGACTCCGTTTCGGAGGCGGAACCATCGTCCAGGGCGGACGGGTTATCGGATAAGGTCTCGTCGTCGTCGAGCTTGTCCTCAGAGTCGTAGTACTCATCGGTCTCGTCCGAGCGAGGGTAAGGGTTGGTTTGATGGGTAAAGGAACTGTTTTGCATGATATCCCCGAACTGTAAGATTCCTCTGGGGCACATGGCGCCCAGTTGCGGCTACGATAAGTCAGAGCCTAATTCTTGAAGCATACCATAGTTTGAGCGAATTTTCCCAAATATTATTCCGACTCCAATTTAAGATAGCCGTAAAGCATAGATTTTCAAGATAACGTTCCGTAATTACAAGTAGTTTCTCTAAAAAAGAGGCAGGCAATCCGGACATTGAATCAATGAAAAAAACTCAAGGATTAAAGGGTCGGAATCGTTGGGAAAATTAGATCGCTTGTTCGGCGACCCGCAAAAGGCTCAAACCAAAGAAGCTTACCAAATTTTCGATAAATACTATAGATCATCTCCCGTTAACAAGTCAAGCTATCTTTTTCAGTCCAGAATGAAATGAGATCATAAAACTCATATCAATAGGAATTGAGAAATTAAATACTTTAATCTAATATTTACAATTATTAAAAGCTTTTATTGCGTCAAAATTTTTCGATAATATGTTTAAAGTAGTATTTTAGACCATCCAAATAACTTTTTATCCCAAAAAAATACTTAAACTAACCACTTAAATTCTAACCTGACGGAAGCTACAAAAATCGCAAACGAACGAACAGTCATATTAGGGCGATTTTTTTAGGGAATCTTGGGGTTTCGCAATTCCCTTAAAGGTCCAAAGTGACCGAAATTAGTCCTAACTTCAGTAAGCTATAGAAAAAATTTCAACCGGAGATGATTTTCGCGCCCGTCCCAAAAATTACGCGATGCGCGTTTTAGCGCCCCCTTCTGACCCAGATCGGCAAAGGGGCCAGGGTTTACGTTCCAGCGGACCCTAGTGTACCAAAAAGTGATCTTTTTGCCGTTCGCGAAAAGGCGTCTTCCGGGACTTGGCCATCCCCTTTCGGGCCTAACGGGACAAGGGCCGGCAATTAAATTCCCAGGACTGTGTAAGCCAATCTAATAGCCTCTAGCCAACCAAAAATCTATCTTTTTCTTCAATTTAATATTACAAGAACTATTTTTATCCCAAACAACTATCAAAAATATCACTCGGTCGCTTTCATTAATCTAACCGACCACAAATTTTCCTGCCCGCCCCCAGTCGGCCAAAAATGGCCCGCCTGGCGGGGCCGGCCTCGTCCGGTCCGCCCTTTCCGTCCGGCCCGTCCTAAAACCGACCGATTTTGGCCCGATCCCGTCCGGCCAAGCCCAGACATTTTGGGCCATGAGACTTGGGGTGCGAGCCTTGTTTTTACACCAAGTTAGGAAAAAAAACAACCATAGATATGGGGAAAAAGGGCCCTAATACAAATACTCGAATTATATTCGGTACTTGGTCACAGAGAAAAAAAACAACCTCCTTGGTTTTTCGCGTCTTTAGAGGGCACAAAAGGGCCGTGGCCGAGGCCACGGCCGCCCCAAAACCATCGGGGCCCTTAAACCCCTGGGGGGCCCCGGGAAGCCGCGAGACGGCCCTGGCCAAGGCCACGGCCGCCCCAAAACCATCGGGGCCCTTAAACCCCTGGGGGCCCTGGCCGACAAAGGCCCAGGGCAGGGCGACCGGATGGCCGGGTAAGCTCGTATACTGGATTGTTTCGTTTCAGTTGTCCAAAAAAGGCTTGAGCTTGGAGCTTCGGCTGGGATGGCGCAGTTTTTTTAAGGCCTTGGACTCGATCTGGCGGATTCGCTCTCGGGTGAGGTTAAACTCTTGGCCCACTTCCTCGAGGGTATGGTCGGTGGATTCGCCTATGCCATAACGCATGCGGACGACCTTCTCCTCGCGCTTGGTGAGGGTGGACAAGACCCGGCCGGCCTGTTCGATGAGGCAACCGGTAATGACTTTCTCGGTCGGGGTCTGGCCGACGTTGTCTTCGATGAAATCGCCCAGGAAGCTGTCGCCGTCCTCGCCTATGGGAGTTTCCAGGCTGATGGGCTCCTTGGCGATTTTAAGGACCTTGCGGACCTTCTCCAGGGGCATCTCCATCTTTTCGGCGATTTCCTCGGGAGTGGCTTCCCGGCCCAGTTCCTGAATCAGGTAGCGGGAGACGCGGATGAGTTTGTTGATGGTCTCGATCATGTGGACGGGAATGCGTATGGTCCGGGCCTGATCGGCTATGGCCCTGGTAATGGCCTGACGGATCCACCAGGTGGCGTAGGTGGAAAACTTATAGCCGCGCCGGTACTCAAACTTGTCCACGGCCTTCATGAGGCCGATGTTGCCTTCCTGTATGAGATCCAAAAACTGGAGGCCCCGGTTGGTGAATTTTTTGGCGATGGAGACGACCAAGCGCAAATTGGCCTCGACCAAATTATTTTTCGCTTCCGATATACCCTCTTCGGCGGCGGCGATTTTGGCCAGATAGACCGGCACTTCCTCGGCCCGGAGGTGGGATTCGTTTTCCAGGGCCTCCCGCTCCTGGACCAAGGCTTGGATCTCCATGCCCGTGGACTGGACGATCTCCTTGGGCATCCCCAAGGCGGTGGCCATCTTGCCCGCCCAGTTGGCCTCTTTCTGAACCTTTTTTCGAAAAGCTTCCATATTGGCGGCCGTCCGCAGATTCAGAAGGGGCCGCCGGCAGTCGATTTCCGCCTTAATCATGGCGTGGCGGTTTTCCAATTCCTTAAGGCGCCCGACCATGGCGTCGAATTGGCGCTTGTCGAGCTTAAGGTTTATGAGGCGGGCGGCTATGTCGTGGGAGTATTTGTTCCCGTGGGAGACTATCTTGGCCCGCCGGACGGGTGCGGCCCCGGCGAGCTCTTCCTCGGTCTTGCGGGTATAGCGAAGGAGCTTTTGGCCCTCGGCGATTAGTTCGCCCATTTCGTCCAAAAAAACGTCCAGGCCCTTGGTCCCGGTTGGGCCGCCGCCCTCTTCGCCGTCTTTGATTATTTCCTTAAGGCGTATTTCCCCGCTTTTGAGTTTTTCGCTCACCCCTTGGGCCCAGGGCAGCCAGGCGAAGGATTTTACCAGCGCCGTCATCGCGGCGGTTTCCCCGTCCTCTATGCGTTTGGCGATCTCCACCTCGGCTTCCCTGGAGAGGAGGCTAACCTGGCCCATGTCCCGAAGGTACAGTTTTACCGGGTCGGCGAACCTGGGGCGATCGTCGGCCGCGTCGGGGAGAATTTCCGGCTCGGGAAAGTCGATGGTCGGACCCTCGAACTTCTTGTCCGGCTGGCCGACTTCCAGGTCTTCGACTAAATGCTGGCTCATTTCGTCAAAAACGGCGATGACCGCCTGAATGTTCCCGGTTCCCACCAAATCGGGATCCATGGTCTCGCCGAGCCCGGGAAATCCCAGAGCCTTGGTGAGCCGGCTGCCCGCTTTTTTTCCTTTGGAGCGGCTTTCCCTGGTCAACTTAGCCTCCTTGGGCCAGCCCAAAGGCCAGGCGGCCTTTGGGCTTCCCGACCGGCTCTGGCCGGTCCTCGCGGCTTGGTAACTTTCGCCCGGCTATAGGCCCGTCTCACCTCGGACCGACCGGGATAGCCGGATCGATTTGACCCCTTTTGGCGGCCAGGAGCTTCTCCACGGTCTCTTCGTCGCCCATGGCCTCGGCCAGTTTTATGGCCTTGGTGAATTCTTCGTCCTTCTTTTTTTTGCCCCGATCGCGGAGCTTGACGATCATGGCCTTGGCCTTGGCCATGGTTTGGTCGGCCGGATAAGTCCGGTTGCTCAAGGCCGCCCGGCTGACCAGGGCGGACATCTGGTGGTCGTCGCCGTCCAGCCCCAGGCCCTGCGGCCGGACGTCGGGATTGTCCGGGTTGTCTTTGAGGGCCTTGGCCACGCCCTTTAGGACGATCTTGGTCCGATCCTCCGGCCAGACGGAGATCAGCCAGTCGTCGACCAAACTCAGGCACTCCCGATGGACCATCATGAAGACCAAAAGCTCCCCGGCCGCCCGGTCGTAATCGTCGGCCGGTTTGGGTTTGTTGGCCGCCGCCGGCGGCCTTTTAAACTTTTCGGCTTCCCTAAGGGTTAAGAGTTCCGGCGAAAGGCCCAAACGGTCGGCCAATTTGTTCCTCAAAAACTGGCCTTTGACCGCGTCGGGCACCTGCCTGAGGACCTCTTTCATTTCCGAGACGATGCGGCCCTGGCCGGTCATGGTTTTGGCGTTGGTGTCCAGAAGGCGGGCGATAAAGTAGTCGGCCAGATCCGGGGCCTTGTCGGCCAGATCGTAAAAGGCTTGGCTGCCATACTCCCGGACGAAGGAGTCGGGGTCGTGCCCGGCCGGAAGGCTAATGACCCGGCCGTCAAGATCGGCGTTGTACAGAAGGGGCAAAGCCCTTTTGGAGGCCTCGATACCGGCCTGGTCGGCGTCAAAGACCAGCTGGACTTCCTTGGCCGTGCCCTTGAGGCTGTTTACCTGGGTCTGGGTCAGGGCCGTGCCCATGGCCGCCACCGCCGCCTTAACCCCCCCGGCGTGGAGGGTTATGGCGTCCAGGTAGCCCTCGACGACGAAAGCCACGCCCCCGGACTTGATGTGCGGCCGGGCCAAGTGAAAGCCGTAGAGTTGGCGGCCTTTTTCATAAATGGGCGTGGTGGGCGAGTTGACATACTTGGCCCCCTCGTCCCCCGGGACGTAAGTCCTGGCGGCAAAGCCCAGGACCCGGGGAAAGGAGTCGTGTATGGGGAAGGTAATCCGGTTTCTGAAGTTGTCGTAATACTTGTCGCCGGTCTTGGCCCTCCTGATGAGGCCCGCCTCCAGGAGGAGGGGCTTTCCGAACCGCTTGGCTTCCATATACCGGGCCAGCCGGTCCCATTCGGGCAAGGCCAGGCCCAGGCCGAAGGAATTGATGGAGTCTTTGCTCACCCCCCGGTCCAAAAGATAGGCGTAAGCGGCCTGGCCTTCCTTGGTTCTGAGGTTGGCGACGTAAAACTCCTGGGCCGTTTTCATGACCTCATAGAGGGCGGGTTTTTTGGTCCCGGTATCGGCTTGGCCGTGGACCGGGGTCGGGAGGGTAAGTTGGCCCTCTCGGCCAGATCCTTTAACGCTTCCAAGAACGATTGGCCTGTCATTTCCATCATGAAGGTGATGGGGCCGCCACCGGCGCCGCAACCGAAGCAATGGTAAAGGTTTTTGGTGGAATCTACTTTAAACGAAGGGGTCTTTTCCGCATGGAACGGGCAGAGGCCCCACCAGGAACTGCCGACCGGCTTAAGATCGACGAAACCGCGGACCAAGTCCACGAAATCGACTTGACGACAGACATCGTCTATGACATGCGTTGGGTATTTCAACGATACACCTATCCATATTGAACGTTGTTAACGATAAATGGCTTGGTTGACAAGGGCCCAACCAATACGGGTCGAAGTTACCCAGGGCGCTAAAAAATGAAACGATATACCATACGGCCGACGGCCAGCTTCCGTCGGCCCGCTCTCGCCGGCCGGCTACCGCCGGCCCGCGGCTTATGGCCGGGCCACCGACGGCCAAGCCAAAAGTCGGCGTAACCATTTTGGGACCGGATTCCCTTCCCCCGGTTATCCCCAAATTGGCCTCGGCAATGTCAATATTATAATGAAGGCCCATCCGGTTTCAACCCCGCCGCCTTTGGTCCCCGACTGAGCCGGTCGCGGCGATTGGGTCCCTTCCGAAACCGGAAAGGGCTAGCTATGGGTACAATAATCATCATCTGAGAAAAGTCAAGGGCAAAATAAAAAAATTTTTCTCACTGGCCCATAACGTCCCAGCCCAAGCCCCTCCCCCCTCGCCGCCCGACCCGCCCGGGCGCCGCCCGGGAGGGCCGGGACCCGCCACTCGGGTCCCCCAGGCCTCTTCCAGGCCCTTCCCTTGGGTCGGTTGGGGGCCGGGGGCACAATTTCTTATCCCTTCCAGTCATCCTGCCGATAAGTGAGTAAGAAGTCCCTGGCCCGGATCTTGTCCGGAATTCGGGGAAAGCCTGGCGGTGGCGTCCCGCTTGGCTTTGGGCTAGCCACGGGGGTAACTGGGCGCCTATCGACGGATCCCTATGCGTTTGAAACCAACCATAATCGTCAGCCTAGCTTTTGCTCTGGTCCTGGGTCTTGTAAGCCTTATGCGACCAATGGGTGCCCCTTGGCCGTCTTTGGGCGGAACGGGACGGCTCCTGGCCATGACCAACCACCACGATTACTTCCCTTATGGCTGGGAAAAGCCGGCCCTTTACGGGGCCTTGCGGACCTCTGACGAGATGATCGACTTCGACATTACCGTCGAGGGCGAGGAGACCAGGCGGGAGGAGTTTGTCCTGCGGGACGGCGAGGGCCGGGCCCTGCGTCTAAGCCACAACGGCCGGGTCTTTTGTTACGTGGCCGACCACGATCTTGACGATCCCTGGGACTACCAGGTGGTTGACTATGACGGGAGCGGGGCCTTCGAGAGCAAGGAGCCGCCCTTTTCCGATTTCCCGTTGCCCCGCTGGACCTTCATCAATTATCCCTTCCAGTACGTTAACCGCCGGCGACTGACCGATCTGACCGGGGTGGACGACCCCTCGCTAAATCAGATGATTGACGCCCTGAGCCCCAGCCGGCGAGCCCGCCGCCCGGCCTATACGCCCGAGCAGAGGGCGGCCCTGACCATCGCCCGCGGCGGCACCCCGCCCCCGGAAGAGTACCTAAACGAGCCCCAGGCCGACGATCAGCCCCGGCTGGCCCTAAACATCCTCTTCGAGTTCGACAAGGACGTTTTAACCCCCGAGGCCCGGGACGTCCTTAACACCCTGGGCCGGGCCATGACCTCCCCCGATCTCTCCGGCAGCACCTTTAGGCTGGAAGGCCACACCGACGCCAAGGGCACTTACGAATACAACCTCGATCTCTCGCGCCGCCGGGCCGTCTCGGTCCAACGCTACCTAATCGAACGCTTTAACATTAGCTCAACCCAACTGCCCATCGACGGGCTGGGGGAATCCCAACCCCTGCCCAACATCGATCCCGAGGACGGCCGCAACCGCCGGGTGGAGATAGTAAACCTCTCCAGCTCCACTTACGTCACTTCCCAAAACCGATAACCCCCAGGCCGTCCGCCGACGGGCCGGCGGCCATTGCCCCGCATAAAGGTTACGCTGGCTTGGCGGCTTTGGCGTCTGAGGTTGGCAATCCTTGTACGGCGCCCCGGTCGGGTCAAAAACGCGTCGAGCGCTTCCCGATCGACCAAAACTTATCCCCGATCGGCCAAAACTTGGCCCCGATCGACCAAAACCGGGCCCCGATCGGCCAAAACTTGGCCCCGATCGGCCAAAACCGGGCCCCGATCGGCCAAAACCGGGCCCGCGAAGACCATCGAAACCGCCAAGGCCAAGGCGGCAAAACGCCCATAAGCATCGCGTCTCCCAGATTTGGTTGAGGGCAAAAAAAAAGCCGAGTAAGCGAAAGGCTTTTCTCGGTCTTCCTTGAGCGATCAATCGGTTGAAAAATTATCGGTGGCCTCAAAAGCCGAAGGCTAAAGCCCCCGGCCCGGTTCCCGGAACCAAGATTCCGGGAACGCCTTTGGCCAAGTTACCCTTGGCCGACCGAATCGGCCTCGGTCCCCCCGGCCCCACGGTTCCGGTACCCAGGGCCCTCCGGGCCCGCCGCGACCCTTCGGCCGGCCATGACCTACATGGGGGTAGAACCCAGGGATGGAACCCAGGGGGCTTGGGAGCCCCGGTCGCCTGGGGAAGGGGACGCGAAGATCAGGCCGGAGGCCCGATTTGTTTGGCCCGGAAGGCCCGGTTGAATTTGAGGCAGTGGCGATCCATCCCCAGGAGGGCCTCGGTGGCCAAGGTGGCCGCCTTGAGATCGCGGTTCTCGGGATCCGATATGGCCGAGTCCAATCCGGCGTAAATGGTCAGGGCCATGAAGGCTTGGTTTATGACCGACCTCAGGGGCATCCCGAAGCTTATGTTGGAGTGGCCGCAGGTCAGGTGGGCCTCCGGGAACTCGGCCCGGACGGCCTTGATGGTGTCCAGGGTCACCGTCCCCGACTGGACGTTGGTGGATATGGTCATGACCAGCGGATCGACGAAGAGCTGGGAATCCTTGAGGCCGTTGTCGCGGCAGAGCCCCACCAGCCGCCGGACGATTTCCAACCGGCCCTCGACCGTGATCGGGATGCCGCCGTCGTCCAGGGCCAACACGATGAGCTCGGTGGAGTACTTGGCGGCCAGGGGCAGAACTCCCTCGATCCGTTTCTTCTCGCCGGATAGGCTGTTGACCATAATTTTAGGCGGATCGTAGCTTTTGACCCGCTCAAGCCCGGCCGACAGGGCGTCGGGATTGGCGCTGTCGAGGCATATGATCGCCTCCGGGGCCGCCTCGTGGGTCAGCTCTATCAGCCAGACCAGGTCCTCGGGCTCCTTGGCTGGGAGTGTCCCGGCGTTGACGTCCAGGTAGGCGGCCCCGGCCTTAAACTGGCCGGCCGCCAGCTCCTTGATGAGGGTCCCGTCGCGGCTCGCGATGGCCTCGGCCACTTTCTTGCGGGTACCGTTGATCTTTTCGCCGATGATGATCATTTCTCGCTCCTATATTCGCACGTTTGGTGGGGGTCGCCCACGGGCCAATAGGGCCAGGATTCCGGCCCGTAACCCCGCGGGGGGAAGGGCGGTTTGGGGGCCTCGGTCCTTTGGGCGCGCTCACCGATTTAATCAAAAAATATATGTACCGTCAACAGAACCGTTACCGTCGCAAAAATTTTAATTTTGGCCGTCAAATATTTATTAAATTAATCAAACTCTTATTTCACAAGTCGTCTTCTTTCCCTCCGGCCCGGGGAACTCGGGGGCTGCCTCCGGATCCATTTCGGGGGGCGCTGGGCCTGGTCTTGTGCCCCCAGGCGCCCGAGAAGCCGTTCGCGGCGGATTTTGGCCATCGAGCTCGAAAACCGGTGCCACATTTCTTTAAAGCCTCAGTCTGGCCAGGTTTTTATGGCGTCCGCCGGGCGGCGGTAGCCCGGCGGACACTGGTGGGAGGGGGAGGCTATTCGTCGGTCTGACGGGGCGGCTCCCTCAAGAGGAGGGTGATAATGATGCCCAAGGCGGACAGGGAGGCCGCCGCCAGGATGGCGATGGTGTAGGACCCGGTCCGGGCCTGGATGTACCCGCCGATGATGGGACCCAGGAGCCCTCCGAAGACGGCCCCGGGTATGGTGAAGACGCCGTAGTTGGTGGGGAAGTACTTGGGCCCGAAGTTGCTGTTGCAAAGTAGCGCCGCCAGGGGCACGGCCCCGCTGTAGCCTAAGCCGACCAAGCTCACCGAGATGAGGAGGCCGGGATAGCCCAAGGCCCCGAATATCACGATCATGCCGACAAGCCCGCTCATCATTATGAGGCAGTCAATGATCATCGAGGGCTTGACCCCGAACTTGTCGTTGAACCAGCCGAAAAATAGGCGGCCGACGCCGTTGGCGATGGCGTAGAAGCCCATGGCCAGCACGGCCTTGGCCGTTGGCACTCCCTGCTCGGTGGCGAAGGGGACAACGTGCCCGACGACCATGAGCCCTCCGAGTTGGATGAAGAGGAGCCATAGGCAGATAAGCCAGAAAGCCGTGGTCCTGATCATGTTACCCCGGCGATAGCCCCAAACGTCCGTCTGGCCGGTGGGCGGTTCCCAACCCCGGGGTTTATAGCCGGGGGCCGGAAACTTGAGGACTAATCCTATCCCCGAGACTACCACCAGAAAGGTGACGGCGATGACCCGGAAGGTGGTGACCCAGCCGTGGGAGGCCACGAGACCCCCGCACAATTTGGTTCCCAGAAAAAACGTCCCCAGGGCCAGGAACATGGTCACCAAGCCCATGGCCAGCCCTTTCTTGTCGGGGAACCAGCGCATCAGGACCGAGGTAGGCACTAGATTGGAGACCCCGATGCCGTAGCCGCCCATGACCCCGTAGCCGAGATAGAGCACGAAAAGGTTGGGGGTGAAGGAGGCGACCAGAAAGCCCATGGCGGCGATCAGGCCGCCGGCGCAAGCCGTTTTCCCCGGACCGAGCTTGGCCATTATGTTGCCGCCGGTAAGCATGCCGGCGCTGAAAAACACCATGGTTAGGCTGAAGGTCATGGCAGTTTGGTGACGCTGCCAGCCGAAGCTGGCCTCAAGAGGGTTGATGAATATGGAGAACGCGTATAGAAGGCCCATTATGGTGCTGACCATAAGGGCGATCACTAGCGTCACTGTCCTGTTCTCGCCCGTCTGGGGCGAAATGGCGGCGTCGGTCTGACTCATGTGTCCTCCAAGGCCGGGGCCACCTCGGCGGCCCCTCAAGGGCCCGCCGCCGCCCACTCGGGGGGCAGGGCGACGGGCGTGGAAGGTTGGGGAATCAGTAGACCCCGTGTTCCCTGACGTAATCGTACATGGCGTCGATATTCTCCAAGGTGGCGTCGCCGAGGCTGACCCCGGTGTCGAACATGAAACCGCCGTCCTCTTTCATCAGGTCCAGGATCTTCTTGCACTCGGTCCGGACGTCGTCGGGGGTGCCCATGACCAACACCGACACCGGGAGGTTGCCCCGGACGGCGGCCACACCCCTGAAGGCCTCCTTGACTTTAACCATATTTGAGTTTTCAATGTGCCAGATCATCTTGCCGGGGGGCACGTCCCGGAAACTGTTGAGACGGTCGTTACAGATGCCTTCAACCAGGACCCAGGGAATGAGGTCGTGGCTTATGAGTTCTTCCAGGAGGGCCTTGAACTGGGGCCAGTAGAAGCGCTCGAACTGGGCCTGGGACATGAAGGTGTCCATGCACTTGTGGAGGGGTATGAAGACGATGGGACAGCCCGAGGCCTTGGTCCCGTTGAGGGCCGAGGCCAGCATAATGGGATAGAGCTTTTCGCAGGC
>JAIRNQ010000201.1 GCA_031257955.1 Deltaproteobacteria bacterium
GGGGCTGCTGCTGTCGGTCTTCGGGGCCTTGGTGGTGGCCCTGGCCTCCGTGGTCGCCCTGGGTTGTTTTCCGCCCATTTTTTGGCTGACCATGGTCAAAATCCAAACCCTGATCCCCCTGTTGTGCCTAACCTACATGGGCATGGGCCTCCACCGCCGCAAGATGGGCCACTACGCCCTGGCTACGGTGATTTTGCTCATTATGTTTTCGTTACTGTCGTAGGCCACCATGACCAGCCAACCCAAACGGACCCCCGTGCCGGCCCCGACCGGAGACGGCGACGGCAAGCCGGAAAGGTTACGGGATTCGGCCAAAGCCCAGACGACTGAGGCCATAACTGTCGAGACCGGGACGGCCGAGACCGGGACGACCGGATTGGCCGCGCCCGGGCCAGTCGCCCCCGCCGGGTCGGAAGGGGGAGCCGTTGCCCGTGAGGCTTGGTTGGAACCGCCCTTTAACCAGAAGGAGATTAGCGACCGGGAACTTTTGGCCATGACATCGCTTCGGCCCATAGACGTTAGCTCAATGAAGGAAATACTCAAGATGGAGAGGCTCTGCCACGTCGACCAGTGGAGCCAGGAAAACTTTACCGCCGAGTTGCTGCGGCCTTTCACCTTGGCCAAGGGGCTCTGGCTGGGCCAGTCGCTGGTGGGCATGAGCCTTAGCTGGATCGTCCCGCCCGAGTGCCACCTCCTGAACCTGATGATCCATCCCAAGCTTTGGGGCCGGGGCCTGGGCCGGTATTTAATGCTGGATCTGATCGAGTCGGCCAAAGCCAAGCAAGCTTACAAGATCCTGTTGGAAGTCAAAGTCGGCAACAAACGGGCCGAGCGGCTTTACGAACGCTTAGGCTTTACCGGCTCGGGTCTGCGGCGGGCCTACTACTCCGACGGTTCCAACGCCATCCTCATGAGCCTGGAACTGCCCGCCCCGCCCGGGGCCCGGCTCACGGCCACTAAACGGCAGCCGCCCAGGCCTCCTTCCCGGGGGTAGGCTTGGAGGCTGGGAAGAATGACCGCCCTGGCTTTGGCCCGGGCGGAGGAAGGGCGCGCCCTTCCAGGGGAAAGATAGGGAAAAATGCCCGAAACCATATTGGTGGTAGACGACGAGAAGGACATCAGGCTGACCCTGGGGGGTTTGTTGGCCGACGAAGGTTATCTGGTCTCCCAGGCCCAGAGCAAAGAGGAAGCCCTGGAGAGGCTGGAAGAGTCCACCCCCGGGCTGGTGATTTTGGATCTTTGGATGGGAGGCTCCGAGAAGGGCTTTGACATCTTGGATCGGGTGCGCGAAGACACCCCCCAGGTCCCGGTGGTGGTCATCTCCGGCCACGGCAACATCGAGACGGCCGTCAAGGCGGTCAGACTCGGGGCTTACGACTTTATCGAAAAACCCCTCTCCGCCGACAAAATCCTCCTGGCCGTCCAAAGGGCCCTAAGCTTTAAGAACCTGACCACGGAAAACCAAATCCTGCGCAACCGGAGCCCCAAACCCAGCCTCCTGACCGGCCGGGGCCCGGCCATGAGCGCCCTCATGAAAACCATCGAGATGGTCGCCCCCACCCCGGCCTCGGTATTGATTGGCGGCGAAAACGGCGTGGGCAAAGAACTGGTGGCCCACACCATCCATAGGCTTTCGCAAAGGGCCGACAGGCCCATGATAGAGATTAACTGCGCCGCCATCCCCGAGGAACTGGTCGAAAGCGAGCTCTTCGGGCACGAAAGGGGGGCCTTCACCGGGGCCGACCGCCGCCGCCAGGGGCGCTTCGATTTGGCCGACAATTCCACCCTGTTCCTGGACGAAATCGCCGACATGAGCCTGAAGACCCAGGCCAAGATTTTGAGGATTTTGCAAGAGAAGAAATTCGAGAGGGTCGGCGGGACCAAAACCATCGAGGTGGACGTTCGCATAATAGCCGCCAGCAACAAGGATTTGGAAAAGGAAATCGCCGAAGGCCGTTTCAGAAACGACTTATACTACCGCCTAAACGTGGTCCCGCTGGTGGTCCCGCCCTTACGGGAAAGGACCGAGGACATACCGGAGCTGGCCACCTTGTTTTTGAACGAGTGCCTGAAGGCCAATAACCTGGGCCAGAAACGCCTGGATCCAGCCTTCGTGGAAAAACTAAAACTCCGGCCCTGGCCCGGGAACGTCAGGGAACTGAAGAACACCATCGAAAGGCTAGCCATCATCACCCCCGGCCCGGTCATCCAAAACGATCCGGGCCTATCCGGCGAAAGCCCCAGCCAAGCCGCCAAACAAAAAAATGGGGACTTTCCGGAACCCGAATACATGTCCCTTCCCTATCGCCAGGCCAAGGCGGAATTCGAACGTCGCTACTTCCTCTCCCAGCTCACGGCCCACGGCAACAACATCACCCAAACCGCCGAAGCGGTCTCCCTGGACCGCACTAGCCTACACAAGAAATTAAAGGCCCTGGGTTTCAAGGACTGGGTGGAGGTAAACGTTGAAAAACCCCTTTGACTATATTTACGACTTATATAAGCGGGTGGACGAATCCGGCCTTACCAACTGGCCACTTTTGGCCGCCGCCTTAAGCTACTACTCGGCCTTGGCCGTGGTGCCAATCCTGGCCATCTGTTTTGCCTTGGCCAAAAGCATGGGCATGGAGGAAGCGCTATACCGGGCCCTCCGCGACAACTTCGGGGGCCAGGACGATATACTGACCACCCTGACCGGGTTTGCCGAAAATTTAATCCGCAATTTTTCCGGAAGCCTTCTAGTCTTTTCCGCCCTGGCCGTTATCTTCTGGTCCGTCTACGGCCTCCTCTGGCAGCTGGAGGTTAACTTTTCAAAAATCTTTGGCTACCTCTCCAACCGGTCGGCCATGCAGCGGGCCGGTGACTACCTGACCATCATGATGGTTATCCCTTTTTTTCTGGTGGCCGCCGGGAGCGTGAACATATTCATCGCCTCCATAGACTCCACGCAATTTTTGTTCCTCTCCACCCTAAAGCTTAAGCCCCTCCACACTTCTCTGATGGTCATCTTCCCGGTCCTTATCTGGTGGTTCATCCTCTCCTGGACCTACGCCTACTTTAGCCGGGGCATAGTCCGCTGGCCCGAGCGGCTCATAGGCGGCTTCATAACCGGGCTGGTCTTTCAGATCTTCCAGAAGTTTTATTTGTCCATAATCATATCCATTACCAGCTACAACGCCATCTACGGAAGCTTCGCCGTGGTGCCCCTATTTCTGGTCTGGCTGTACATAAGCTGGCTAATCGTCATCTTTGGCGGCGAGGTCACCAGGCGCCTGGCGGACTTTTTTTTAAGCGGCCTTAGCCTAAAGTCGCTGCTCGTACCCCTAAGCGTGGCCGAACTAAGAGACGTTTCGGTCCAGATCATGGATACGATAATCTCCTCTTACGAGGACAAAGAAAACCCCAAGCCCACAAGCGTGCTAACCTTGGCCAAGACCCTGAAGCTACCGATTCCCCACCTGGGGCGGGCGGTCAATTGCCTCCAAAACGCCGGGCTCCTGACCAGAGTCGCCGCCTCCGACGACCCCGGTCCGGTCTTCCTGCCGGCCCAGTCGCCGGACAACCTGACCCGGGAAGTCATTTGCCAGGCCCTGGACAAGCTAAACCTGACCACCTAAGCCCGAAGGAGGGACAACTGGGCCCTCGAGCCCCGAGGGCCCGTGGGTCGCTGGAGGCCCATTTTATCAAATGAGTAAACTTGCCATTATCGGGGGTGCCGGCGGTCTCGGCTCGACCATGGCCTTTCTGCTGGGCCTAAAGGATCGCTTCGAGCGGATCGCCCTGGTCGGAAACCGACCCAATGTTTTGGAGACCCACCTGATCGACTTAAGGGAGTGCTTCGGCGAGGAGACGTCGACGGTCATTTCCGGGGGCGGCTACGATGAGCTAGACGGGGCGGATCTGGTGATAATGACCGGGGCTATCGCCCGCCAGCGGGTCGCCTCCCGGGACGAGTACCTGTTGGCCAACCTGGAGGTGGTTATACGGGTGGCCAGGGAAATCAAGAGTCGGGCCCCCAAAGCCACCCTCATCAACTGCACCTCCCCGGTGGACGCTTACGTGATGGTCTTCCTGAGGGAACTGGGCTGGGATCGCCGGCGGGTTTTGGGCTTTTGCCGAAACGACTCCCAGCGCTTCCGACACATGGCCGGGAAGGTCCTGGGCCTAAACCCGGCCAACCTGGGCGGGCTTTCCATCGGCGAGCACGGCCAAACCCAAGTGCCCCTATTCTCTACCTTAACCCACAACGGACGTCCCCTGGTTTTGTCCAGCGAGCAAAAGGTTCGCGTACTGTCTTTGCTCAAAAACTGGTACAGCCACTGGCAGTTCCAGAACTCCCAGCGAACCACCACTTGGACCTCGGCCACTTCCATGTGGCGAACCCTCACCGCCCTCGGCCTCGTCCCGGCCAAATCCGGCGGGGAGTCGGGGGATTCCGGGGCCAATCCCCCCTTTGGCCTAGCCTCGGCGGCCGCGCCCGGCAAAGCCCCTGGGCCCTTTGACCGCCCGGGCGAACCGGCCATAGGCTCGGTCGCCCTGGAGGGCGAATACGGCCTGAGCGGGGTGGCCTTGGGCCTGCCCATCGAGGGTGGTCCCATGGGCTGGGCCCGGATCATCGAAATGGATCTTTGGCCGGGGGAATTGGCCGCCTTACAAAAATCGGCCGAGAAAGTTAAGTCGCTTTACAATCTTTGTCAATAACGCTTTGCCATTAATGCCTACCAAAGCCTTGCCCCTAGCGGCTTTTGAACTACCGGCCTGAGCCTAGCCGGTAGTTATGGATCTCGCGCATGATTAAAAACGTTAAAGATGGCGTTGAATATTATACCTTCGAGTTGTTGGCCCCCTACCCCGAGCTTCGGCACGCCGTTATGGGACGCCGCGGCCCGGACGGGGCCGACTGGACCTTCTCCTACCGGTTCGGGGTGGCCTCCGAGGCCATCAACGCCAACGTCGATATGGCCTGCCAAGCCCTGGGTCTCTTGCCCCCGGCCCAGGTGGGCCAAGTCCACGGGGCCAGATCCCTTATCCTGGCCCCGGCCGAAGAGTACCGGCCTAGAAAGCCCGACGAGGTTTTTCAGGGCTTCGATGCCATCGTTTCCGCCTTTGGGCACAGCCTGATGATCAAAGTGGCCGACTGCCAGGGCCTCATCGTCTACGATCCCACCAGTAGGGTACTCTCCCTCATCCATAGCGGCTGGCGGGGCTCGGTCCAAAACGTCATCGGCCGGACCGTCAAAACCATGGTCAGGATGTTTAAGCTAAACCCAGCCAATTTCCTGGCCTGCTGCGCCCCCTCGCTGGGCCCCTGCCACGCCGAGTTCGTCAATTACCGCGCCGAACTGCCGGAAGACTTTTGGGAATTCAAGGACGAATCGGACCGTTTCGACTTTACGGCCATCAGCCGCCGCCAGCTGGTGGAGGCCGGCCTCAAAGGCGACAACGTGGAGTTCTCCGGGGTCTGCACCCGCTGCTCCGAGGATTTTTGGAGCTACCGCCGGGGCGAAGACGGCCGCTTCGCCGTCATCGCCGGCGTGGTCGCCTAGGCGACCGTAAACCAAGGGAGGCGCGACATAGCCGACAAACCGACACTACCGCCCGAACCCCACCCGGTCCCGACCGCCGAGGGCCCGGGGCCGGCCACGATCATGGCCAAGGCCAAAGCCGTGGATAATTTGGGCGGGGGCAACCATCTCTTGACCCTGGAGGTCCCCGGGGCACCCTTTTCGGCCTTGGGCCGCTTCGCCCGGCTGCGGGCCTGGCCGGCCCGGGGACTGGGACCGGGGACTTTACTGGATAGACCCTTCTCCATACACCTGACCGGCCCGAGGGAGCTTAGTTTTTTCATCCGCCAAGTTGGCCCGGCCACCTCACTTCTGGCCAGTCTCTCCCCGGGCACCCCGGTTCGGTTCATTGGCCCGCTGGGCCGCGGCCTGGACGATCTCGACCCCAACTTCGCGGCCAAAAGCTGGTATCTGGTGGCCGGCGGGGCCGGCTTGGGTCCCATGCCCTCAATCATGGCCGCCCTGGGGCCCCGGGCCAAACTCTTTTACGGGGAACGCTCCCATAAAACCCAACCCGACACCGGCTACCTGGCCGACCTGGAACTCTACGCCCCGAAGGCCGAGCTGGTCACCGCCACCGAAGACGGCAGCGGCTATGGCCAGAAGGGCTTGGTCACCGTGCCCCTAACCGAATGCCTCAAGGTCCAACCGCGGCCCATCGTGGCTTGCGGTCCCACGCCCATGCTGGCCGCCCTGGCCCGCTTGGCCAACCAATACTCCGTGCCCTACTTCGCCTGCGTCGAAGCCCGCATGGCCTGCGGCCTGGGGGTCTGCCTCTCCTGCTCGCTGCCAAAACTGGACGGGACTAACTTTAGGGTTTGCCGGGAAGGCCCCATGGTTGACGGCTTGGCCATTGACTGGGATAATGTCCACACTTAGCCGAGCCTTTAGTGGTTAATTAATTCCCAAACCAACCCGGACTTAGGCCCAATTTAGCTTAAGCTTAAGACCACATAACTAAAAATCTTGGGCCTGAGTCAGATGGCCCACCATCCATGGCTCACCATCCATAGCCCACCATGCGGCCTACAACCAGTCGCCGGCCACTGGCCGCATGAGGGCCAGGGCCAGAGGCCTGGACAAAGATTTAGGAAATTACCCGTGCCCAAGAACGCCAAAAAACCCCAAGCGTCGCCGGACTTAAGCGTGGACATCGGGCCCCTCAAGCTTAAAAACCCAGTTCTGGCCGCCTCGGGGGTTTTCGGCTACGGCTTGGAGCTTCAGGGCTTCTGCCCGCCGGAGGCCCTGGGGGCGGTCATTACCAAAGGGCTCAGCCTGACCCCCTGGCCGGGCAACCCCGGGCCCAGGATAGTCGAGTCCGGCTTTGGGCTCATCAACGCCATAGGCCTGGAAAACGTTGGCTTGGACGCTTTTTTGGAAAACTCCCTGGGGCCGCTCAAACGCGCCGGGGCCGTGGTCGGGGCCAACGTTTTGGGGCGAAGCCCGGAAGACTACGTCGAACTGACCAGCCGGCTGGCCCAAAGCCAGGTGGATTTTATCGAACTTAACGTCAGTTGCCCAAACCTCAGACACCCGGGAGGGTTAAGCTTTGGTTCGGATCCCAAGCTACTGGCCTCAATAACCAAAGACTGCGTGAAAGCCGCGGGCGATAAGCCGATCGTCACCAAACTGCCCCCGCTGGTAACCGACATTGTCGCCTTGGCCAAGATCGCCGAGGATAACGGGGCGACGGCCGTCTCGCTAATCAATAGCCTTCCGGCCCTCTCCATCGATCTGGACACCCGCCGGGCCAATCTGGCCGTGGGTCCCGGGGGCCTCTCCGGCCCGCCCATTAAACCCTTGGCCCTTCGCCAAGTGGCCCTCTGCGCCCGGGCCCTCTCCATTCCGGTCATCGGCTTGGGCGGGATCATGGATTACCGGGACGCCCTAGAGTTTATCGTGGCCGGGGCCACCGCCGTCCAGATCGGCACCGGCATCCTGGTGGACCCGGGCCTCCCCATCCGCCTCATCGGGGACGTTTACCACTGGCTGGGCGAAAACGGCCTAGCCGATCTCGGTCAAATCCGCGGCAGCCTCAAACTCTGACCCTGGGCGGTCAGAGCTTTACCGGACAACTTTTGACCCCGCCCGGGCGGCCGCTTGGGCGGACGCCAAGCATAAATAATTTAGGTTGGTTGAATTCATGGCATCCAAGTCGCGTCTATCGCTTTACGCCATAGGTATTTTGGCGCTTATATTGGTCCTGGCCTTCGTCTTCCTGCCCGGGTTTCTGCTTAAGCGGACCTTCAACCAGGAGTTCGAGGACCCCAATTCGATTTTGGCCTCGGTCAAGACCGAAAGCCTCTCGGCCTCGCTTTTGTTGGACACGGTGACCTTAACCAACGTCGTCTTAACCCCGAGCCAGGGCCAGACGGCGCCGGTTAACGTAGCCGAAGCCAAGTTCACGGGTCTCAATGGCTGGAAAGTCCTGAAGGCCATCTTTGGCGGTCAGGGCGACGACTTCGATCTCTTGTCCGAGGCCTTGGTGGTATTGCGGGGGGTCGAGCTGCCCGACGGGCCAGAGGTGTTCCTGCGGTTTCGAATCGGGACCTTGTCCCTGGACGGCTATCGCCAGGCCGGCGAGATACTGGATCCCTCAAGATTCGATCAATTCTCATTTAAGTCACTAAAATTTACCGACTTTTCATTTAATGTTGGCAATAACATAATAACTTTTTCCTGTGAAGGACTATCATTCTTTGATCTCAAAAACTCGGGCCTGGGCGGACTGGCCGTGGCCGGCCTGGAGGTTCTTTCCCCGAACAATGACCAAATCACCGCCCTTTCGCTGGCCGACGCCGCCGTATCCAATCTGGACATGATCGCCTTCGGCGCAAACTTTGACCAACTCTTCAAGAAGCAAAGCATTATCAACCTTTACCTGGCCCTAAGCCGTCTGAGGCAGTCTTTTGGCGGGCTGGATCTTTCCACCCTGTCCGTCGCGGCCCCAAACGGGGAGATGCTGTTTTTGCGCCGTGCCCTTATGGACGATCTTGACGACGGCGGCCAGTCAACCGCCGGCCGCCTGGCCTCCGTTGAGGGCCTGACGCTGGATCTTCCCGAATTGAGCCCCTATTTGCCCGATAATCCCCTGGCCCTGGCCGTCATCGAGTCGCTGGACCCAAAAACCACCGTCAATTTCAAAAGCACCAGCCACATCAGGGACGGTAAATTGGAAAGCCGCCTGGATCTGGGCGTGGAAGGGAAAATCGAACTGGCCGGGGATTTTTCCATAAACAACCCCCCGGAAAAATTGGACGCCATAGCCGTCGCCTTAAACGCCGACAAGATAAGCGTCGGCCGGGGCGGCCTGACCCTGACCGACCGCTCTTTCCTGACGGCTTTAAGCCAAGCCATGAGCCGGCGACTCTACGGGGGTACGCCCACGGCCGAGTATTTGTCGCCCTACCTGCCGTCCCTGCTGAGCGCCCTGGTCGATCCCAAGCCCGCCGCCCGCCCGCTGAACATAGGCATCCTGGAAATTGAATTAAATGAGTTTTTAAGAAATCCCCAAAAACTTGAACTCAAAATCGACCCGGTGCCTGGTTATCCCATGGCCGTCTTTGAGCCCGGCGATTTTAACCTGCCCCAGCTGGTCTTAGGGGGTCCCCAAGCGTCCGCCGCCTTGGCAGAGAAATACAAATATGCTATGCTTAGCGAATTGAATCTGACTTTGGAAATTAACGGAAGGGCTCCGGTTGCCGTTTATTTAAATAATACCGGCCCACCCCTTCCGGCCCAACCGGTCGGACCCACCGACGAATACGTCCCTCAAAACTAGCGCCAGGCCCCCGATCGCCAAACCCGAACGGGCCTTCCCCGTTCCGGTTTGCCTTTTGGTGTCATTGTTGGCGCAATCTTTTTATGGGCGCAATTAATGGCCCATTGTTTTGGACCCATTATTTAGGTTCACTATCTTTGGGGACCTTTTTTAGACCAATTATCTTGGTCCGCAAATTTTGGGCCACAATTATTCACAGATGATTACCCGGCTTGGCCAAACCCTTGGCCGGAAAGCTTTTCATACGGCCACTTTACCCGGTGGCCACCCCAGAGGATTAGACAATGGTCGATCTCGAGAAAGATAAAAAACCCAGCCTGGCTTTGAAATTGATCCCCGTAATAGTCGTGGTCCTGATCGCCGCGGCCGTGGGCGGGTATTTCTACTTCACCGGCCGTTATAAGGACGAAGCCGTCAATTCCTTTTCTCTCTTGATGAACCGCCTCTTCGAGCCTGGCGGCTGGCGGGCCGCGGGATATGACTTTTCCTTGTCCAGCAAAACCCTCACGGCCAACAAAATCGAGCTGGATCCCACCAAATTGGATCTGCCCTCGGGGTTCAAAGTCTCCATCGAGTCGATTGAGGTCGTTAACGGGCTCAAGGAAGAGGAGATGTCTAACCTCTTAAAACTTACCAGCTGGCAGTCGGAAACCGACACCCACTTGGCCGATCGGGTGACCATTAAGGCTTTCACCGCCGCCTTTTCTCAAAATGCGGACAAGCTCGACGCTAAAATTGATGACATAACCTTTACCGGACTCGATTTGGTGGCCGCCGACTCTTCCGCGCCGCCCGCGCCGAATAACGAGGAGGCCGCCATTCTCTCCTTCGTTAAAAGCGCGAGACTGGGCCAATTGGTGATCACCAACATATTTTTAGACAGTAAGATAAAAAACAATGAAATTACCATAAAGCTGGCCAATGTCACTGACACGGACATGAGAATCGGCCAAAACTTGGAAAGCTTTGCCGAGGCCGTCGACTTTGTTGGTTCCTATAGCGTTAAAGAATCGGTTTTGACCGACTTATCCGTGAACCTCAAAACGGCAAACCAACGAGTTTACGCCCTCAAGATCGCCAAGCAGACTTTAAAAGATTTCATTAATTACTCAGGTAGCCTCTACGAACTGTCTGGAGTTTCCGTTAACGTCGATGCCAACGATGATTACTCCCCCCTGGCCTTTATCCTGGGCGGGGCTACCATGACATCTTTCGACCTTCGCCCGTTCATTGACAGAATGGAAACCGCCTACGCCGAACACGGTACCATCGACGCCGATTCCGTTTACGATTTTTACCTCAAGCTTTACCGGGTATCGGATATCTTCTCCATGCCTTATACCGTCGGAAGCGTTTCGGTCTCCAACTCGTCCTTTTCCATCGCCAATGAAATTTCCATGTCCATGGAGACGGTCACGGCCGTCGGTCCCTTTCAGGCCAATAAAATCTCCCCTTCCATGAACTTTGAGCTCAAGAACTTTATCCTTAACCTGCCCACGAAATCCTCCAACCCAAAACTGGCTAAACTAGTCAAGTTCGTCAATAATTTTGGCCAAAGTTCGTTTAATCTTTCCTATACCGTTCACAGCACCTACGACGAAAAAACCGCTACCATAAAATACTCCTACGCGCCCTTGTTAAACGTCGACGGTTTGGTGTCCATAAACACGGATTATAGCTTGGCCGGCCTAACCCAGAGCCTCTTTGAGAAATTCACCCAAACTTCAATGGATGACGCCAAATCCCTCCTCTTCGAGCCGGAGTTCTCCAACTTGGGGCTGGCCCACTTTCGCTACGAAATCGTCGATCAGTCCCTAACCGACAGACTCCTGGCCTATTACGCCAAAACCTTAAACACCGACGCGGAAATCCTTCGCCAAATCGCCATAGCCGCCCTGACCATGTACATTGAGGACGGAAAAACCGGGGACTGGGAAAACGTTTCCGAAATCGCCGAGGGCCTGACCGCTTTCTTGGAAAAGCCGAACAACGTGGTCATAGAGTTTGCCCCCAGCCAGCCCCTCAGCATGAACGCGGCCATGGCCTTGGGTTTTGACACCCCGACCATCGTCAACTCCCTAAACGGTAACCTCATCTCCAACGGGGGCACGCCCATACCCCTCAGGCTTCTGCCCACCAGGGCGGCCGCTCCCTCGACCGATCCCCCGACGCCCGACCAGGAAGTCAATGACTATTCGGAAGGGGACGATTCCGATGACGATGGGGAAGATTTCTAGCCATGACCCGCCAACCACCCCGACTCCACTTGGCCTCGGGGTGACCTAACCAATTATCGCCGCCAACCAGGCGGTCGCCAGGGCCGGGCCCAACGATTCTCCGGGATTAGCCGAACACATCCGCCCCTTCCCATCACAACAGGGTATTTATCGTGAGCGATTTCGACAATAACCCCACCGATCCCAAGGCCCCGCCGGCCTCCCCGGGCCAGCCTGGGTATCCACCCGAAGAACCCTCCCAGGGACAACCGCGAGTCCCCACCCCGCCGGCCTCCCCAGGCCAGCCCGGTTACCCGGACCTGCCCAGTACCCCAGGCCAGCCCAGTTACCCGGACCTGCCCAGTACCCCAGGCCAGCCCAGCTACCCTCCCGAGGCACCCTTCCAGGGACAACCACAGGTCCCCACGCTACCGCCGGCCTACCAAAGCCCGCCGGGCCAACCGGGCCAGCCTCCCGCCGAGGCTCCCTTCAGGTCGCAACCGCAAGTCCCCACCCCGCCGGCCTACCAAAGCCAGCCGGGCCAGCCGGGCTATCCCCCCGCCGAGGAACCCTTCCAGGGGCAACCACAAGTACCCACCCCGCCCGCCTACCAAAGCCAGCCGGGCCAACCGAGCTATCCTCCCGCCGAGGCACCCTTCCAGGGGCAACCACAGGTCTCCACGCTACCGCCCTATAAAGGCCCCCAGGAGCCCTCCCAGGCCACCTTACAGGGCGCGCCGCTATCCCCCTACCCGGATTCCCAACAGTCGCCTCAGGGGGCGCCTCAGGGGCCATATGAGGGGGCACAGCAGCCACCCACCCCGCCGGCCTACCAGAGTCAGCCGGGCTATCCCCCCGAGGAACCTTTCCAGGGGCAACCGCAGGGACCAGGTTATGGCGGCCCGCAAGGGCCCGGCTACGGGGGCCCAGGGGGGCCCGGTTACGGCGGGCCGCAGGGACCCGGTTACGGCGGCCCGCAAGAGTCCGGCTACGGGGGCCCAGGTGGGCCCGGTTTCGGGGGACCGCAGGGACCGCAAGGGCCAAAGGGACCGCTGGGTCCGCAAGGTCCGAAGGGTAAGCGGAAGAATTCAAAGTTGCTTTGGCTGGGCGTTGGGGCGGTGGTCCTGGTCATCGCCGCCGTCTTAACCCTGGTCATTTTGCCCAGGATGGCCAAAAATAAGGCCTCGTCGGCTTTTCAGGCGGCCATGGACCAGTTGTTTGGGGCCAATAATTATCATTACCAAAGCTTGGACTATAGCCTGAAGAACGACACGCTGGTCGTCTCAAAGCTAACTTTTGAAAATAATGGGCTAGCCTCTGACTTGGGCCTTACGGAAATTGAAAAGATTACGCTCGTCGATCCGGCCGCCGAAGAGGATCTGCTGGCGGCCTTAGACAATAAAGCCAAAGCCGGCACGGTTTTGTTTGGGCGGTTAACCGTCGATGGTCCTAAATTTAGTCTATTGGACGATTTTCTTAATGGCACTATTGACGCCAGCGAAGTCTACTTCGCGACTTCCGTCAAATCCTTAGGCGTTACCAATTTAACCGTATCCGATACCGAAAGCTATCTGGCCGAACTACTTCCCCTAAAGTGGCAGAACCTTTCCTTCGATACCCTGGAAATCGGCGGTTTCGACGGCGGCCTCCACACCAACCAAAGGGGTAATTTTCGGAGTTATGGCCCGACCAACCAAGTTATGCACCTTGATTTCTCTGAGCTAGTGCTGGCAAGCCCCAAACCGGACCCCGAAGCCCGCGGCTTCTTTGGGCCCCTACGGGGTTACGGCCCGATCCAGTCGTTTAAACTCGCCGGGGCCAACTTAGCCGTTTCATTGTATGACGAAGAAATCGCCTACCGCGTAAAGCTCGATCAATTGCTCGCCACTAATTTCGACTTAGACTCGCTGGAAAGTCTGGTCATTGACAATGTTGGCGTGGACTGCGTGTTGTTCGAATTCGACGATGAAGTGGAGCTGGTCCAATCTTTGGAAAAACTTGAAATCACCGGGATCGATTTTAGCCAGACCGCTCTGGTTTGGGCCATCGAAGCGGAAGACGAAGATTTGTTCACGGCTAGCCTGGTGGCCAACCCAGCCAACTTTGGCACCTTCGAGCTGACCGGCTATAAAGGCCAGGTCGACGCCCTGGATCTCTCTTGGAAACGGGCCCTGTTTTCCTTCAATTATGGGGCCACTCAGGCACCTTCCTCCATGAGTTCCTTGCTGGAGGAATTAAGCGCTTCCTTAAAAACTGGAGCCAAACTCTCCGATCTGTATCTCTTCCGCGATATTTTGCTATCCGGCTTTGGTCGGGACACGTTTACCGTCAACGCCAACAACCAAATGAACTACGATCCCAGGAGCGGCACCTTAACCGTGACCGCTGCCCCAAAACACGAATTGAAAGATTTTTTCTCCGTATCCTCTTCCGCCACCATCACCGGTTTAACCCCGCGGGTCTTAGCCAACCTGACTATTGACGATGCGTTCGATTTACCCGCAGCCAAGGGAAGCCGCGGCATTAAAGTGGTTGGCATAGAAGCGACCCTAAAGAACGAAAACGTGAAGGGGCTGATTGTCGCCTTGCTCAAAATCGAAAGTGCCGTTAACGGTAGGGATTTTGCCATGAGCTACGATCAACTCAAAACCCTGATGATCGCCCCGGCCATCGATAAAATGGTCGCCAACGTCAGTGCCTCGCCCAGGATCAAAAGCCAAATAGCGGCCACGCTCCTGGCCAGCCTGGAAAACCCCGGGACGGTTACCATAAGCGCCAAGCCGGAGACCCCGGTGGAACTGTCGGTTTTGTCCAACGATAACCCAGAAACCTACCTAGCTTTAAATATTTCCGTGACCGCCAATGAGGGGCCGCCCATATACTTGGCCAGCTCCACGGCCGGATCCTCGTCGCCCACCCCGGTCGCCCAAGGCGATCGGGGCCAGGCCCCGGTAGGGGACTCGGAGCCCGCCGTACCGGCAACCGGCCAAGCCATTATCGGCGCCGGGGAGGTGCCCACGCCGGATCCCGGGCCGGTCATCCCAAGCCCACCGGAAAACCCCCAGGCCGTCACCCCGGAGGATTACTGGCTAAAGTTCTCCTTTCTCATGGATAACCTGTTTGGCCAAGGCAATTGGACGGCCGGGCAAGACAGAAATTACAACGCTTCCTCAAAAATCTATTCTGTGTCGCCATTTTCGGCGGAACTGACCGACTACGGCCTAAGCCAACCGGGAACCCTCAAGGCGGCGAGCGTGGAGATCTCTTCGCCCCTGACCTCGGACTCTCTCATTTCCTTAAATAATCAAACGCTTACGCCGGAGCGAACCAGCCTTCTCTTCGATCGTATTCATTTTACCTTCCTGTCGCTGGCCCTCCCCCGGGCGGTGGCCAACTCGGAAAAGTTCGACGTCAACGTCTCCTCGCTTTCGATGGGCCCAGTCCATATGACCGACTTCGGGCAGAACGATCCCGAAGCGCCCCTCCTCTCCAAACTTAGGATCTCCCGAGCCAGCCTGGACAACCTGACCGTGGCCTCCATGAACGATTACGGGGGCGACCGAAAGCTGGCCATGAATCTGGACATCCCCTCCGGGAGCTTCTCCGATCTTTCCTTGGGGCGCTTGGTCGGGGCCATTCGAACCTCAAAGGGTCTATGGCCCAACGTGGAGTTTGGCGAGGGCAACCTTGAAGGCTTACGGTTTTTGCTTTCCACCAACCGCGACACCTATATCTCCTTTAGGGCCGGAAAGCTTAGCCTGGCCAACGTTAAGGATCTGACCACCGAAATCTTCGAGGCCAACGATCTGATCTACACCACCCGGACCCTCATCGGCGGCCAAAAAAAGGACACCGCCTCGGACGTCAAAAACCTGAGCCTCTTCGCCTTGGATTTGTCGCCCCTCTTTAACGGCAACTCCGGGGCCGCCGCCAATCCCAGCATCCTCAGCAAGGTTACGCCGCCCGTTAGCCTTAGCTGGGCCGGCATGGAGGGCTTCACTTTCTCCAACGACGATTTTAAGGTTGCCCTGGATTCCGTCAAGCTGGAGGGCCCCTTCGCCCACCTCAAGATCCCGGAACTGGCCGTGGCCCAATTCAAGGGCCTGAAAGTGGATCTCTCCGATTCCGGCTCGGCCACGGTTAATTTCGTGTCCCAGTTCCTGGAGGCCGAACAATTCAACGTAAGTTCTGAGGTTAAATTCGTTTACTCGCCGTCCACGGCCAAGGCCACTTTGACCGCCGCTCCCCTTCTGGAAGATCCCAACCTGTTTAACCTCTCTCTGGATCTGACCCTGGACGGCCTAAGCCCGTATTTGGTAAACGAGCTTTCAAAAATCGACTACGGTTCCCGGGAAAGGGCCTTTTTCATGCCCGGCGCCGAAAAGCTGGTACTCACCGAGGCCAAGGTCAAGCTGGACAACCGGGCTTTGGCCAAAAATTTCTTTTCCTCGATTACCACCCGCAGTAACCGACCGGCCAGCGAGCTGGAAAGCAACCTAAACAATAGGGTCAACGCCCTCATCGATAGGCTCCTGGGCCAAAACCTCGAATCCAAACGCCTTCTTGCCTCCGACGCCATTAAATTCGTCCACCAACCGGATTCGTTGGAGCTGTCGGCCAAGCCCACCCCCTCGCTGCCCGTCAACAAATTGC
This sequence comes from Deltaproteobacteria bacterium, assembly GCA_031257955.1. Classification (GTDB taxonomy): domain Bacteria; phylum Desulfobacterota; class Desulfarculia; order Adiutricales; family Adiutricaceae; genus JAIRNQ01. The sequence continues at coordinate 16,215 of JAIRNQ010000201.1, forward strand.
TGGCCGGTAACCTAAGCCCGGCCGACTTAAACTCCATGGCCATAAGCCTGTCCGCCAACGGCCAGACGCCGGTCGTCCTCCGGTGGGGCCCGCAATGATCCAGGCCGGTCCCGTCACGGTTCCGGCCTGGGGCCAAGGCCAAAAGAGGCCCGGTCTCGCCGCCGTTTTGGGCAGCCCATATACCGCTTCTCGGAGCTTTGCAATTGTCAACCGGTAACGGCGATTACTACCCCACCGTCGTCGCCTACGCCGCGGACGCGCTCTTTCTCGAGCCCACCCCCGTCGGCAACCACAAAGGCCGCGTCGCTTACCTCTTTCGCACCCTGGGCGGCCACGGCCCCTTGGGCGGCCAGAAGGGCCTTCTCCGTTACGGCCGACAGACCCGAGAAGCCACGCTGGCCTCGGCCTTTGGCCCCTTAAGCCTCTTTATCCTAGACGGCGAGCTGGATCCCGAACCCGCCCCCGAGGAACCCGAGAGGCCACCGGTGTCTCCGGTGCCTCCGGTCACGGAGACGGGTGCGGAGACGGCCTCGGACAAGACTGCCGCCGGTAAACCTTTCGCCGCCAAAACTGCCCCTTTGGCCTCACCCTTCGCCAAGACTCCGACCAAAGTCCAACCGGCGCCAGCGCCCAAAGAACCCGCGCCTACGGCTAAATCCGCTCCCAAACCCGTGCCCAAGCCGTTATTGGCCCACTTCCTCCCGCACCCGGAAAGCCCCCAACCCAATCGTTTCCCCAATCCCTTTACCCTATACGCCCAATCACGAAGCGATTTGGGTCCAGGCCCAACCGGCGAGACTTCCGAGGCACCCATCGCTACGGCCGGGGGGACCAAAAAATCCGATCGAAAGAAAATCCACCAGCCGAACGTCCTTCTGCCCGGCGGGGATCTCTTCCTGGATCCGGCCAAGGGTTGGCTGATGGCCCTTTCCGAGGCCTTGCCCGGCAGCGACGACCCCTGGCCCGGGGACCAGTGGCCGGCCCTGGCAGGCCCGGAACTACCACCCCCGGGGGTGTCCTTTGTCTGGGTTAAGGCCGAGCGCCTCCCCGAGACGGTAGCCGATTTGGCCCAAGCCTTGGCCAAGGACGGGGAGGGGCAAACCCTGGTACTTTCCGGGCTGGACGGCCCCCTGGAGGCCCTGGCCGATCGGCTGGGCGAGGGGGCCTTGGCCATCACGCCCAAACCCTCGACCCTTAAGGCTCTGGACGCCATTTCGCTGGAAAGCCGCCTGGACGCCATAAAACAGGGACGGAAAAATGAGGCCGAAAAGATCCGGGCCGACTTTCTCATCCACCAAAAATCGGAAAAGCTCGTCTCCGAAAGGCTGGAGTGCTGGACCAGGCTCCAGGGCCTGACCAGATCCCTAAGCCACCTGCGAAACGAGGCCCACCAGAGAAAATCCGAGTGGACGGCCCGGGAGATCGATCTAATCGACTCCCAGAGGGACTACGATAAAGCCGAAAAGGGCCAGGGCGGGCTCATGGGACTATTGGGGCGCAAGAGCCGCGGCGATCGCCTGGAGCGCAGCAAAGCCATGCTGGACGAGGCCGAGCGATCCATGCGCCGGGTCCGCCTGGAGATGGAGTCGCTGCTCTCCGAAGCCAGAACCGTCGAGGCCCAACTCACGGCGGCCCGGGACCGGGTTAAATCCCTCCCGGATCGGGAAAGCCTATCCGACGAGTTGGAGGCCCTCAAATCCGTTGGCCAAAGCCTGATCTCCCAGGCGGCGGCCCTGGAACTTCCGGTTAGCGACTCCCAGATGGAGACCGGCCTTCTGGCCGCGGCCCAGGTGACCCTTTCCAGAATCGGCGGCCTACTGCCCTTCCAAAGCGTGGACAACCTCCTAATCGCCGCCCCGACGGTTACCGATCCCGAGAGCCGGGAAGCCCTGACCGCCTTCGCCCGCCTGGCCAAAAAACGCCTGGTCATCGCCGCCGACTTCACCAGCTGGTCCTGGACCGGCTCGCCACCGACCGACCCCCAAACCGGCCATCCGGCTTGGCGCTCCTTCATGGCCGCCGCCACCCTCCCCGGCCCGCCCTCGCAACCGGCGTCCTTTCTGGGGCCCCTGCCCAAGCTGGCCAAGATTCCGGTCAGCCCGGCGAGTCCCGGCCCCGTAAGCCACGGCCTGGGGGGCGTTAGCCCCCGGGACCAGGCCGAAGGTTTTCCCGAGGCCTTGCGGCCCGAACCGGCCAAGTACGATTTTTTAATCAAAATGGGTTTTGAGTCTGGCTTGGCCAAATTGCCCTTAAACCACCCCGCCGGACCTTCGCTGCGGGCCTTCGGGGACATAGGGCCCTTTTGCCCGGTCTCGGCCCTGGCCTCGATCCGGCTGGCCATAGAGGCCTCCCGGAAGGCCAAGTCCGCGGGCGAGGCGGCCAACGTCTATGTCATGTGCGGCTCCAGGGCCCAGGCCGCCCTGGCCCGCTCGCTTCTGTTGGATTTTGGGGCCCCGGCCGGGATCATGGCCGGGGTGCCCCAGGACTTCGAACTTTGGCCGCGGGCGCCTTTGGTCATACTGGATTCGGCCCTGGCCCCGCCCCAGGTCTCCAACGCCCTGACCAGCCCCGAAATGGGCCGGCCCTCAATTCTTAGGGCCCTGAATTTGGCCGACGGGGCCCTGGTCGTCTGCGGCGCCCCGGCCTCAATGGACGAACTCCCGCCCAAGTCGCACCTGGCCAAACTCTGGTCCGGCTTAACGGACGTGGCCTGGCCGGGCTGGTTGCCTTTACAGCCGGCACCTTTCTGGGAGGCCCTGGATCAGGCCAAGAACGAAGCCTTCATGATTCTTCCGCCCTTCGAGAAAGATTGGTGGCTCCCCCTGGCCAACCATTTCATGTCTGCCTTGCGCCGCAAGGTTAAGCTGACCATCGTCTCGGAGCTGCCCCAGGAAGGATCCCGCGACTACCCCGGCCAAGTCATCAGGGAACTTCGCCTCTTCGGGGCCAACGTCGTTCTTTCGGAAGGCTTTTCGGATCTCCTGACCCTCATCGACGGAAAGCACTTTTCCTTGGGCGCCCCCGGCGGCCAGGCCGGGCGCAAGCGCTGGCCCTTCCTGGTCTCGCTGGAACTGCCCGAGACCGTGCCCCTTTTGATGAACCTCTTCCAGAGCGATACCATCCAAACCAAACTGGGGCCGGGCGGCCCGCACGGTTGCCCCCTTTGCGGCTGGCCCTACCTTCTGGTAAACCAGGGACGCCAGCGGGACTTCGATTACCGCCAAGGCCTGCGCCTGGGCTGCCTAAACCCCTCCTGCGCCAACCACAAGCGCCCCAGACGCCTGGACGAGCGTTGGCCCTTCACCAATCCCCCCGTCTGCCCGGTGGATAAGATGACCCCCTACTCCCTCAAACCCGCCGGCCGAACCCAAAACTGGGTCTGCCCCAAACACGGCCCCGATTGCCCCACCTTTCGCCACGTCCCCGGCGACTGCCCAAACTATCGTCCCTAAAGACCGGTAGTTGGCCCAGCTGGCAATTCCGCCCAGCTTGCCGGGTCGGCCGGCCGGATCACCGGTCGGCAGGAGGGACTTCGAAAGGTCAGATTATTCGCTTATCAAAAATTTAATTTATTATTTACTTTTTTAATGGTTTACGCTGTCAATTCCTATATACGACTAATATCGTTCCCGGTTTTTGTTGCGTTCAAGGCCCATATATACTACAATAATGGTACCGCGATGGTCGATAACCACCTTTGGGTGGCCCTTCCGGGCCGCGCCGCGGGGCGGGTCGAACTTGTCCGCCCCCGCCAAGAAACGATGGTGCTGGTTTTAAGGTGACTACTCCCGAACCAAGCCACGAACCGGAAAAAAGGCCAACTTGGCGAATCGTTTTGAGCTGGGTTCCCTACGCCTCGGTTTTACTGGTGGCCGTGATATTTTTCGGCCTGGGCTTCATGAAAAGCTCGGATCGCTGGGAACCTTTCGCCCAGTGGCTCAACCGGGCCGTCGGCCAGGGGGCCTGGAAATCCGGAAACCACGAATTCAAGTCCAGTACCGACAGTCTCATCGTGGAAAACCTCTCCCTGGCCAACGGGGCCATCTTTGGGCTCAAGGGCCCGGTGACCGTAAGGAAACTGGAGATCGTCGCCCCCAGCTTCAAGGATAACCAGGCCCGGGCCGATCTGCTCATGGTTCACGGCTTGGCCAACGGCCGATCGGATGCCCCAGGCGGCGCCTTCGCCGGAACGCTGGCCATCGAATACGCCGAGCTCCAACGCCTGGATCTCTCCGGCCCCGGCCCCAACCCGGCCATCTCGGCCGACTCGGGGCTAGCCAAAAACCTCACGGCGGCCTGGACCCGTTCCGACGGCCCGGCCCGCGGCGATCAACCGACCCAAACCCGTTCGCTGTCTTTGGTCCTAAAGAAGGCTGGCTTTAGCGGCGGGGTGGTCCTCGATCCCTCAGGGGGCCTGTCGGTCAACCAAGGAAGCCTCAATGGGCTTACCATTACCGTCGATCCCGGCGACGACCCCTCACAAATCACCGTGGCCTCCCTGTCGGTCAGCTCCCTGGACGAGAAGGCCCGCAGCCAAACCCTCGAGCTAAGCGATTTAACCTACGGCTTCCGCTTGGGAGACCTTGACGCGCCCGACCGGCCCCCGGTGGACATTACCCTGGGCCGCCTCAAGGTCCAATCCCTGGATCTGGGCCCCATGGTCCAAAGCCTTAGCCACTTGTCCCTGACCGAGCTGGCCGAGTTGTGGCTCTCCGGCCCGGCCGGCCAACCGCGCCGGCGACTCTCGGCCTCCCTGGCCCTCAGCCGCCCCTTCGGGGCCGCCCGGGCCGAGCTTAGCGATCTGGCCCTGACCGCCGCTTCCGGCCAAAGCCTCTTCGCCAAAGAAATTACCCTCAGCCCCCTCACCCGCTTTAACCTCAAGGCCCAAGTCAAAGGCCTGGGCTTCTCCCTTGGCCCAGGGACGGGCCCAGAGCCCCAGGAGACGGCACCAGTGGCCGCCCCAGAGACGTCACCGGAAACGGCAACAGAGACGGTCATGGCGCCACCACCGGAGGGGGCCCAAGGCGAGTCTTTGGGCCCATGGCTGAGCCCCTTTCAAAACGCCGGGTTATTTCCCCTTTCCGGGAACCTGGAGCTAAGCTCGGTCTACGAGCCCTCGGATCAGAGCTACGTTTTGGAGCTCGTAAACCTTGAACTCCCGGGACTCGTCTCCGGAAACCTAAAGCTAAACCTAGCCGATATCGACCGGGCTAGCCTGGATAGCTTAAGCCACCTGACTTTGGACAATCCCCTGGACCCCTTGATGGAATCGGGCCTCCACCACTCCAAGCTCACCAGCCTCACCGTTTCCCTCAAGGACGCCGCGCTTACCGAGCGTTTGATCTCGGTCGCCCAGCCCCGGGGCGACGATTCCGAAAGCCTGGCCGCCAAAAGCCAACGCCTGTCAGATCTTTTCGAGATGGCCCTGACCATCCGCTTTGACAACGTGGTGGAGAACACCAAAGAAATCGCCGACCTCATCCGGGCCTTCCTGGCTACCCCAAAAACCATCGCCCTTTCCGTTGAACCCCAGCCTCCCCTCACCCCCGGGGACGTCAGGTTCAGCCGCGATATCCCCACTCTCATGAACTCAATCAACATCGCCCTCTCGGTAAACGAACGGCCTCCCCTGAAGGTCCTCTTCAGGACCGATCCGGCCGCCTTTGACCGCGACTACACCCGGGACGAATCCGGCCTCTACCCGGCCGAATCCAAGCCCTGACCAGGGCCAGGCCCAGGCCCGAGCCAAACCCAGGCCCCAGGCCCTAGCTAGTCCGGGCCCAAGCATAGTCCCGGCTCCAGCCGGGAACCTGAAACCGGGTTGTCAAATCAGAACCGAACGGCTAGGCGCTTGTTGGGGTTTGTAAGACCAAACTAAAATTATAGCCTCCTATCGCCCAATGTAAGCCTTAAATCATTCCCATAAAATCTATAACAAATCGTTAAAATTTAACTAATTTAACTATACGCCTATAAATATATATTTTTAACTATTTTTTTTCTTTTTACAGAGACTAAATAGCACCAAAGTTGGGTTTTTGTTGGTAATAACGATGTATCCGTTCTCGGAAATTCTCCCTACCTCCTTCGTCTTACCCATCGAATGTCCATTTCCCACAAGCGATATGGCCCAGGTAGATATTATCCCAGAAGTAAGCTGAAAAGGTTAAAAAACTTAAGAGGAACTTGGATACTTGGAGCGTTGAGTTGCGCCAAGTCTTTTTTTTAGGTATTCTGGGCAAAACCTTCCGAGGCCGGAACTATTTCGTCTCCCGCTTCCTTTTCAAATTTCTGGCCGTAGGCTATCGGAATCGTTTATGTATATTTTGCGAGATTAAAATGTCCACAAACCTACCCAAGTCGTTTAACACCGCCGGTCCTTGCGTCCCATCGAAGCACTACATGTTGCCATCTTTGCCTCGGGTGCCGGATATCCGTGACTTGATATCAGGCGAATTTTATTTCGTCCTCCACGCCCCCCGCCAGTCCGGCAAGAC
>JAIRNQ010000219.1 GCA_031257955.1 Deltaproteobacteria bacterium
ACGTTTAAGTGGGGCACGGTCCGTTAACGGCAACCTCGATATATTGTCTAAATTTAGCGGCTTTGGTACACCCAGAAGCCGTAAGCCCTATGGGATAGGCGATCCAGTCTAACCCGGCGGGACGGGGGCCAAAGGGGATAGGCGATCCAGTCTAACCCGGCGGGACGGGGCTAGAGGGGAAGGCCCGGTCTGGGGACCGGAGAAGTCCAAAGTCGCGCCCGACCGGCCATTATTGGCCGAAGGCGGGCGTTTTAGGCCTTTGAGCCAAGGCATTATACCCCAGCCATGACCGCTTTGAACAATGACAGCGGGACGGGAAACTCACGTTTGCCCACCCGGTAAGCCTTTTTGATAGGCCCCCTCGGTCGCCCTGCCCCCAAGACCCCATTTACGGTGGCCGTTTTGGTTAGCCGCTGGAATAAGGCCATGGATATCCGGTTCCCTGTGGGCCCAAACTGGAGACTCTCGCCATGGACTCCCGCCAGGCTGGGCAATTTTAAGGGCCGAAAAACGTTGAAGCCAAAGACCGTAAGGCCTTTGGCTTCAAGGGGAGTCATTTCGGGTCTGGGGCACCCAGGGGCGAGGCGTTAGCCGCCCAGGGGCGGGGCATGGCCGCCACAGGGCGGGAGGGAGGATTGTTAGAAGGTGATTTTGCCAAACTCCTCAACCTGGGCCTTGATGGCCTTCTCGGTCGGGAGTCTTTCCATGCTGCTGGCACCGTAGAATCCTTGGATATCCTTGCATTTTTTGAGCACGTAAGCGGCGTCTTGGGGCATGGCGATGGGCCCGCCGTGGCAGAGCATGATAATGTCGGGTCTTTCGGCCCGGGCGGCGGCGGCGATCTCGTCGATTAAAGTCACGCTCTCATCCAAGGTCTTGGAGGTATGGGCGCCGATGCTGCCGGCCGTGGTCAGGCCCATATGGGCCACCAAAATGTCCGCCCCGGCCTTGGCCATGGCCACGGCGTCGGCGGCGTTAAAGACGTAGGGGGTGGTAAGTAAATCCATCTGCCGGGATTTGGCGATGGCCTCGACTTCCAAGGCGTAGCCCATGCCGGTCTCTTCCAAGTTGGCCCGGAAGACCCCGTCTATGAGGCCCACGGTCGGGAAGTTCTGAACCCCGGCAAAGCCTTCTTCCTTTATGCGTTTAAGAAAAGCGGTCCAGTTGGTGAAAGGGTCCGTGCCGTTGATGCCGGCCAGAACCGGGGTATTCTTGACTACCGGGATAACCTCCCGGGCCAGCTCCAAAACGATGTCGTTGGCGTTGCCATAGGCCAGAAGTCCGGCCAGGGAGCCTCGGCCGGCCATGCGGTAGCGGCCGGAATTGTAGATGACGATGAGGTCGATTCCTCCGGCCTCCTCACATTTCGCGGAAATGCCGGTGCCCGCTCCGCCGCCGACGATGGGCTTCTTTGCCGCTATCTTGGCTCGGAGGTTTGCCAGGATTGACTCACGGGAAGATGTCATATTTAACCTCTACATATTTAATTGTAACCCAAAATGAGGGTTACTTGGAATTGTTTTTATAATTCTAGACCAAAGCTTGGGCCCAAGCTTGGGCAAAAGCCGGAGCGTTCAAGAGGGTCACTTGGAAATGTCCCTAAAGTGTTCGGCCAAGGCTTGGGCGAAAGCCGGATCGTTCAGGTTGTAAGGGAGGCGTATCAAACGGCGCTTATCGGTCGTTTTGACGGTCGCTTCCAAGCTCTCAAACAGGGCCTTGTCGGCTTCGGGGTCGTAAAAGGGCATGTCCGGGGCGTCGATTACCGACACTCCCCCTTCCGGGATCAAAAACCGGACCTCGCCCTGGCATTGGTTGAGCTTTTCGCCTATCCAGCGTCCCATCTCGGCGTTTTCCTCGGGGGTGGTGCGCATTAAGGTGACGTTGGCGTTGTGGACGTGGAGTTTGCGGTTTTTGTATTTTTCCGGGACGGTCTCCAAGGCCGCGAAGTTAACCATGTCCAGGGCGCCCAGGCTACCGACGTAAGGGATGCCGGTTCGGGCTATGCTACCCAAGCGATCGGGGCCGGCGCTCATAACGCCTCCCATGAAGAAATCGCAAACCTCGGTAAGGGTTACGTCAATTACGCTTTTAATCATGCCCGAGTCGATGAGCTTCTCAAAAGCTTGCCCGCCGGTGCCGGTGGCGTGAAAGACCAAGGGGTCGTATTGATCGCCAAAGATCTCAATCAGCTTCTGGACGCAAGGCGTGGTCACGCCGAACATGGTCATTCCCAGAAGCGGCTTTTGGGCCGTGGCCTCGGGGATAACGTTTTTAACCATTCCGCTCATGGCATGGGCGGCGTTGCCAAGGACGGCCCGGGTTACGGGGTTTAAGCCCGCCACGTCGGCCACCGAGGCCATCATGCAAATATCCGTGGGGCCCACGTAAGGGGAGACGTCACCGGAGGCGACCGTTGAGACCATTAGTTTTGGGAGACCGACCGGAAGGGTCCGCATGGCCCTGGTAACCACCGCGGTGTTGCCGCTGCCTCCCATGCCGAGCACGCCAGCGATATCGTCCTTGGTCTTTAGGTAGACCTCCAAGGCCTCGGCCATCTGGCCCACCGCCTGGCCGCGATCATTGGCCGTGGCCAAAAAATCTGGCGCGGTTGGGTGATAACGGGCCACTTCCGAGTTTTTTACGTCAACCTTGTGCTCATTGGCGAAGATACCCACGTCAACCAAAACGACGGGCACGCCGGATTTTTCCAAAAGTTCCCTGGCGTAGGCAAGTTCCGGAAACTTCGTGTCGCATGTGCCAATAATATACACGTTCTTCATATAATCACCTTAAACGCGCCTGGTATTGTTAGGCCTGCCCGCAATTCGGCTTACGGTCCAAGCCTTTGGCCATCGGGGTTAAGTCTAGTCAGCCTCGGGCTAGCCCGAGACGGGATAGCCCGAAGCGGGATAGCCCGAAGCGGTAGGGGTTTGGATTAGGCCGTCGGGGGCAGGACCGTGCAACCGGGGTCGGCCCGCATGGCCGCCTCGGGCCCGGAGAACTGGTACACGGCCAGGATTTCCAGGTTTTCGGTGCCGGTATTGAAAGTGGAGTGGTATTCGCTGGGTTTTAGGTGTATCAGCTCACCGGGGACGACGGTTTTCTTCTGTTCGCCGGTATCGCTGAAGATGGTCTGCTCGCCAACGCCCTTCAAGATGAAAAGGATTTCGGCGCAGTCGGGATGATTGTGCTTGGCGTGGCCTTTGCCGGGTTCCAAGGTCACTATGCCGGTGGTCATATAATCGGCGCCGGTAACGCGGGGCTCGGAGAGCCATTGCAGTTTACCCCAGTCGAACACCTGGGTTTCGACGTTTTCGACTTTAACGAAAGATCGATGTGTCATGATGGATTCACCTTATGCGGAAAGCGGAAAGAGAAGGACGGGAAATGCCACCGGGAGTGGAAGGCAGCGGCTTAAGCGGATTGGGACGTGACTGGTTTTACCCGTAACGATAATAACTGATTTGGAAGATTTGGAAGATTTGGATAAATAAAGAATTGATTTTGTCATGACTTAATAAACTGAACAATCAAATACTTAAAAAAGTAACTGATTTAATGACAGTAAATATACGGTTCATGATCAGCTTTGCGGAAAACCGCTAGCTTCAACCGGTTCTTTATTTTTTCCCTATTTTACTCGATCAATCGGGGAAAATCAAGCGTAAATATGATGGCTATGGAGTATGCGTTCACGGGCTTGGTGCTGGCGCCCCATATAGAATAATCTCAGGCCTAGTTCTTCCGGCCCCTTTGGGTCACAGGGGTAAAAATCCCTATAGCAACCCGATAGGTTTAATGGTTCATGGCTCATTAGCTGGCCAACTATGGTTTTGAGCCATCTGGGCAACCGATCAATCGGCTTTTCGTCCCTCCACATAGGCCTTAGCGGCTATTTTTAGATGGCCCTGGGTTTGGGTGGGGGGGTTTAAGCTGTCTTGGCTCTCAGGGAAGCCATAGGACCCGTCTAGGGAAGGCCCCAGAATCGA
>JAIRNQ010000227.1 GCA_031257955.1 Deltaproteobacteria bacterium
GGCCCTGGATTCCTACGAGCCCAAGGACGACGCCAGCGACGACTGCTGGAAGTATCCCGGGGACCTATATCGCCTGATGTCCGAGGAACAAAAGAAGATCCTAATCGATAACACCGCCAGGAACATGACCGGCGTCTGCGACAAAGTTCGCTCCCGCCACGCGGCCCACTGTTACCTGGCCGACCCCAAATACGGGACCGATTTGGCCAAGGCCCTGGGCCTGGACGAAAAGAAGGTCATTGAGCTCTCCAAGCTAAGTTTCGCCGAAAGGATAAAGGCCACCAGCGCCTAAACCCGGACCCCTTCGGGTCCTGGCCGTAGGCGCCTGAGCCCGGTATCTAAACGATACCTTACCCTGTAGACGCATAAGCCCCAAGGCGTCCCCGGTCCCCCGACCCCGGACGCCTTTTTTCGGTCTGGGTTGTTTTAACCCAGGGCCAGGGGTAAAATGGCGACATAATTAAAGTCGATATGTGTGTCGCGCAAAGGCCACCCGCCGACCGTCCTGGCCGGTAGACCAGGGAGGCAGCCGGCGGAAAGGGATACCCCTTTTGCGGCAAAGAATCATAATTATATTACCCAAAGGAGCAAGGCATGGCCGTTTCGTTAGTAAAAGGCGGTAACGTATCCCTCACCGGTGAGGCCCCTGGGCTTAAGGCGATTCTCGTGGGCTTGGGTTGGGACGTGAGGCAAACGACTGGCGCGGATTTCGATCTGGATTGCTCGGCGTTTTTGCTGACCGCCGCCGGCAAAGTCAGAAGCGACGCCGATTTTATCTTCTATAACCAGCTTAAGTCCGACAACGGGGCGGTCGAGCATACCGGCGACAACCTGACCGGCGCCGGCGAAGGCGACGATGAGTCGATCAAAATCGATCTGACCAAAATCCCCCAGCAAATCGAGAAGATCGCCGTGGTGGTCACCATCCACGAGGCCGAATCCCGCCGCCAAAATTTTGGCATGGTCTCCAACGCCTTTATACGGGTGGTTAACCAGGAAGGCGACAAGGAAATAGCCCGCTTCGATCTCTCTGAGGACATGAGTACCGAAACGGCCCTAATCTTTGGCGAGATCTACCGCCACCAGGGCCAGTGGAAGTTCAAGGCCGTCGGGCAGGGTTACGATGGCGGCCTAGCCGTTTTGTGCAGAAACTTTGGGGTAAACGTTTAAAAGCCATCCGCGAGGCCGACCGTTTCCGGTCGGCCGCTAACGGCCTTTGGGGATTTCGGCGGCCCGGCGGTCTGGCGACCCCCGTTCGGCTTGGCCCGTTCCGGCCTAGCCCGTTCCGATTAGCCGGCCCCACCTCGCCGCCCAATAACCCCCACCGTCATTACACCCCTTAACCATCATGGGAGTTTCCAAATGGCCATAAGTTTAGTCAAGGGACAAAAGATCTCCCTGGAGAAAGAATCCGGGGGAGGTCTCTCGAAAGTTGTCATGGGATTGGGCTGGGACCCGGTTAAGAGAGGGATTTTCTTTAAAAAGGCCAAAAGCGTCGATCTCGACGCCTCTTGCGTCCTCTTCGACGAAAACAAACAACGGGTCGATGTCGTTTGGTTTAGGCAATTGCGCAGCCAAGACGGTTCCATCCAACACACCGGCGATAACCTGACCGGGGAAGGCGAGGGCGATGACGAGCAAATCATCGTCCAGCTGGACAAGGTCCCGGCCAACGTCGTGTCCCTCGTCTTCACCGTCAACAGCTATAGCGGGCAAACTTTCAACGAATTGGAAAACGCCTATTGCCGGCTGGTCGACTCCAGAAACGGCAAGGAAGTGGCCCGCTATACCCTAACCGGCGGCGGGCCGTATACGGCCATGATCATGGCCAAGCTCTATCGCCATGAAGGCGAGTGGAAAATGCAGGCCCTGGGCGAGCCGGCCAAGGGTAAGTTGGTCTGGGATCTGGTCCCCGATATTGTGAAAATCCTCTAACCGGCCCTTCTGGCCACGACCGTCGGGCCCAGATAATCGGGCCGGGGCCTCGGCCGCCGGCCTCGGTGCCGGATAATCCAAGCCGCTTAAGGCTTTTAGCCAGCGCCTAAGTTTTTGTCGGTGCCAAGCTTTTAGCCCGCGCCTTAGTTTTTGTCGGTGCCAGGCTTTTAGCCCGCGCCTTAGTTTTTGTCGGTGCCAGGCTTTTAGCCCGTGCCTTAGTTTTTGTCGGTGCCAGGCTTTTAGCCCGTGCCTTAGTTTTTGTCGGTGCCAAGCTTTTAGCCCGTGCCTTAGTTTTTGTCGGTGCCAAGCTTTTAGCCCGCGCCTTAGTTTTTGTCGGTGCCAAGCTTTTAGCCCGTGCCTAAGTTTTTGTCGGTGCCAAGCTTTTAGCCCGCGCCTTAGTTTTTGTCACCCTTGGGAGGTAACCAATGGCCTTAAGTTTAGTCAAGGGACAAAAAATCTCCCTGGCCAAAGAATCCGGGGGTGGCCTTTCCCAAGTGATCATGGGCCTGGGCTGGGATCCGGTAGCCGAAGGCGAGGAAATCGATCTCGACGCTTCCTGTACCCTGTTTAACGAAAATAAACAGGTTGTGGATTTCGTTTCCTTCCAATCCTTGACTAGCAAAGACGGGGCCATTACGCACACCGGCGACAACCTGACCGGGGAAGGCGAGGGCGACGACGAACAAATCGTCGTCAATCTGGCCGAGGTCTCGGCCAACGTCAAGTATCTCGTTTTCACCGTCAACAGCTATAGCGGGCAAAGCTTTGACAACGTCGATAACGCTTTCTGCCGGCTGGTCGACTCTGGGAGCGGCAAAGAAATCGCCCGCTATACCCTAACCGAGGGCGGCCCCAACACGGCCATGATCATGGCCAAGCTCTACCGCCACCAGGGCGAGTGGAAAATGCATGCCTTGGGCGAACCCACCGATGGCTACGTGGTCGAGGAACTGGTCCCGGACATGTTAAAAATTCTCTAACCCACCCGACTCCAGGGTGCCTGGGCGCCCTAGCCCGCCCCAGCGGGCGGGCCCAAACGGTCCGGCCGGGACGGGAAACGATACCGTAAGGCCAAGGCGGGCCCCTTTTCGGGGCGCCCCTTGGCTTTGTTATTTTTGGGGGGACAAGACGCGGTCCGACAAGACGCCGTCCGAAATGACGCCGTCCGGAACGGAGGCCGGGTCCTCAAGGCCAAGCCAAACTTGGCGGGTTTGGAAGGGCCTAAATTATGGTTAATATTGAGGCAAGTATAAGGTTGGATAATAAGATACGGTAGTAAATTAGAGGGTTGGTATAGTAACTACATAGGCTAATCAATATAGTTTAGGGGAATAAAATAGACCTCTTTAAATCTCGTGGCAGTTCTAGAATTTTTTCGACTTCTCTGTTATAATTTGTTATTATAATGGCAAAAGGCTAGCCAATCATTTTTGTATTGGCTGAAGTTTTGTTATTGTCATGGTTATTTGGCTGGACGGGAAACGCGGTCAGCGTTGGCCCCATGGGGAGCTTTGGGAGATGGCGTTATCAAAGACGACGGTATTGGCGTTAGTGGCGAGCGTTTTAGCTTTTGGCGCGTTGGGTATATTTGGGGCCGTTCCGGCCTGGGCCGATTCCACGGTCGTTCAGGTCATGAGCGTCACCAACCAGGCCTCTGCCGCCGCCGAGGTTGAACGGCTCACCGCCCAGGGGGTGCCCGCCTTCCAGAGGGGCGAGCAAGTCACCGGCATCGGGCTCAGGTACCGGGTTTATCTGGGGCCGTTTGACACGGCCCAGGAAGCCACCGGGGCGGCCGAGGCTTTGAAGGGCTCGGGCTTAATCAAAGAATATATCGTCAGGAGCGAAAGTCCCTCGGCCTCCAATTACTCCGCCGCGCCCCCGGCGGCCACGCAAGCTCAACCCGGCCAGCCGGCCCTACCGGCCCAGCCGGGCCCCGTAGCCCCCGTAGGCCAAGCCCCGCCCAGCCAGGAATACTGGCCCCCGTCCCCGGGAACCGCCCCGGCCCAGACGGGCCAGGCCCCGGCCCCGGCCCCTTCGACCGAAGAGTATTGGCCTCCGCTTCCCGGAGCGGACCCACCGGCCCCCGCCAACCAAAACGATTGGCC
>JAIRNQ010000239.1 GCA_031257955.1 Deltaproteobacteria bacterium
CTTTAGAATCGGCCGGAGTTTTAGTTTCGGCCGGAGCATTAGAATCGGCCGGAGTGTTTGTTTCGGCAGCGGTTTGGTCAGACTGGCTTTGGATTTTTTTCTCGGGGACCAACAGGTACAAGAGAAGGCCCAAAACGAAGGCCGGCAAAAACACGCCCAGGCCGGCCAGGAAGGTCAAGGGGGATCCCAGGTTAAACTTAATTATAAAAAAACAGGCCACAATGTTGGCGAAGCTGACCAGATAAAACTTAACCACCGTCTTCCAAAGGGCGGTAGTGAGGCGACCGGGCTTAGCCTTGGAAACGAACCAGCGGAACAGTAAAACGTCTACGGCCACCATGGCCCCGCCCAAGAAGGCGCCCAGGCCATAGTAAGCGCCCTTAACGACGGCAAAAACGACGGCCAATATAACGGTCATGACGATGGTGGCCCAGAAGATTAAGCCGGCTGCCCGTTTGATAGCCTCGAACTGGGCCATTTTATTGGGGTCGATCGCCGGGGCAGCCGGCGGGGCGGGCACGGCCCCCGCCCCTTCCGCGGCGGTCAAGGGATTCGCGTTGTCGGGATCCATAAAAGCCTTTCATCGAATCGTGGCCGAAACCAAGCCTCCGCGCCGAGGGCGGGTGGGTTAGGCTTCTGGCACTTTTAGTTTTCGCCTGGCCAAGGTTTAGGGCTTGGGTCGAGGGGCCAGAGACAAGGTTGGCAATTACCAGGCCTCCTAAGCGGCCGGTCGGTTATCCGTTCTTAAGTTGGCTGGTCGCCGTCGCCGCGGCCAGTCGCCATAGTTATAGTTACCGTCATCGTTATCGTCATCCGGGTCATCGAATTGGCCGTAATCCCTGGGCATCGAATCACCGTCGACCTCGGCGTCCCGCCTTACGAATCTCTTGGGCGATTCAAGGTTCATGGCCGCAGCCTTGGAGTTTAAGTCGAAACGGTCGGAGGTATTTGTGTCCAGTTCATTAAAAACGTTTTTGAAGTTTTCTTTGTCCTTCAAGACTCCCCAAAATAGCCAGCCCTTCCGTTCGCTTTCCCAGAAAGGCTACCGGCCACAATGGCCCAATTTGTCATAAATGGCGGCCGAGAGTGGCCTTTCTACGATTCGTCCTCCTGTGGCACCTGCCCCGACTGGTCGTCCTGGGCCGACCGCGCCGGCTCTACGCCGGGCAACTCCGACAGGGTAATGGGAAGACCCCCTCCAAGCGCGACAATAGTCTTTCTCTTCAAAAGGGCCTTAACATATTTTCTGTCACAAAGCTTATCCAACAAATACTTCCTGATTTGTTCGATGTTTAAGCGTACCTCTTTGTTTCTTTTGGCCGCGGAAGCGATAAACTCATCGGCCAAGTTGGTGACGCTGATCGTGTAGACAGGCCCGCTCAAATCCTCAACCAATAAATCTTCCAAGTATTCAATTGTGCTGGACGATGGCTCCCTTTCCTGGTCGGCCCAACACTTGCCAGCCTGTCCGATTTTTTTGCGGGTTTGGTAGTCAACGGAAAACAAATAATCCAATTTCTTGGCGTCAGGGATATTGTGGAGCTTTTTTTGGGTTACGGAATCCATTACCCTTTTAGACATGACCCAGAGATTTCTGAACCCGGCGGCTATGCCAAGGAGTAGCCCCAAAATGGTGAACAGTGGTTTGAAATCGAAGTATCTATCAGCCAAAAGGCCAATTCCCAGGCCCAAAAAAATGGCAATGACCACGGATAGGCCGATGGTGGAAGCGTTTAACAGCATCCTAAATTCAGTTCGGCGTGATTGTATGACATTATCGTCGGCGGGCGGAGGCAACTTCATGGTCTACCCCCGGGCGCTTCGACCGGTACCCCCAGAACGGGGGCGCAGGCGCAATTGTCCCGGTCCGAAAGGCTTTTAAGGATGGCGCAATCGGCGATGGAACCTCCGTGGCAACGCCCTTTTAGGGTCACCAGGTTTTTTTTAAGCTTTTTTATTGATTTTAGTTGTTCATCAAGCTGATCGATTAAACGCGTGACCATGTCATCGACCGGCCCGCAGTCCCCTTCCGGGGCGTTACGCAATTTAAGCAGGATCTTGACGTCGGCTAGGGCGATTCCATGATCCCGGCAATGTCTTATAAACCTAAGGCGCTCGAGATCGTCGTTGCCGTATTCCCGGTAGCCGTTCTCCCCCCGGCTGGGTTTAGCCAATAACCCCTCTTTCTCGTAATACCTGACGGTCACCGGCTGGCACTCGGCCAGTTCGGCCAACTTACCTATCTTGTACATCGGTTCCCCCTTAGCGCCGGGCGGGCACGGCCGCCGCTGGGCCGGCTTGGCCAAAAGTCGCCGGTCGCGTCCCCTTAAGGCATCGCGATCGCAAAAAAACTACCCCAAGGCGAAAGATTCAAATCCAGGGCCGTGGGAAACATCTCAACGATGCGCTTAAGGCGGATAAAATTTAAAATAGTCGTTATTACCTGGCTCTAAACATTAATTAATGGTTTAAAACTTCCTAATTAGTTAAAACGTAAAATTAATCGTTCATTACGGAAAAGACGTTATCGTTACCCGATAAAATCACTTTGGATCATCTCTGGGACAAGCTTTAACCAAGCTTAAGGTTGACTTTGGAGTGCCAAAAAAAAAGTGAAAATGGGCCAAAAAAACCCTTGACCCTATAGTAAGTATAAGCCTTATATTTGTCAATAAGGGGTCAAAAACCCCGCAAGCCCGATGGGCCTTTGAAGGCCAATTTCAAACGATCCTGCCCGGGCTTTTGGCGACGAACCAAAGGCCTGGCCAAGAACATATCAAAGCGTCTTAAAGACGAGAAGGTGAACGCCATGGATCACACTTGTTCGGTTTGCGGCCAGCTCCACTGCCTGGAGCACCAAGGCCACGATTACTTCGCCGAGGTCGGCAACGCCGCCACCAACCGCCTAGCCCCAGTCGCCCCAGAGGACTTCGCGAACGATGAGGAGGCCCCATCCGACGATGGGGAAGAACCGGCACCTAGTTTGCCCGGTCTGGACGAGCACGGCCAGCCGCGGCTAAAGTCTATCCCTTTTGCCCTTACGCCATCCTATTCCAATCCCCTTATCCCCATGGCCAAGGTCACCCAAGTGACCGGCTTAACCCAAGAGCCTTGCCAGGACGACTGTTGTTCGGGCCATGCGGCCAGCCATGCGGCCCTTAGCCAGCCGGCCCCGGCCGAGCCTTGCCAAGACGCCTGTTGTTCGGGCCATGCGGAAAGCCATGCTGCCAGCCATGCGGCTAGCCATGCGGCCAGCCATGCGGGCACCGGGCGGACGGCTTGCTGCGATAATTGCGACACGGCGCCCCTGTTGGGCCATACGGTCTCTGGGGAAGAGGAGGAATCCAACGCCGAGGAAGAGGCCAAGGCCAAATCCACCCTTAACAGACTAATATTAGCTTCCATTTTGGCCCTCGGTTCCGAGGTAACCCACTTCGTTGGCCTGCCGGACTGGTTGAGCATACCGTTGGCCGTCATTTCGGTGGCCGTCGGCGGTCTCTCCACCTGGCTGGCCGGTTGGAAATCGATTAGAAAATTCAAGCTGGACATCCTGGCCCTCATGTCGGTGGCCGTGACCGGCGCCGTTCTGATCGGGGAGTACTCCGAGGCGGCCCTGGTCATGGTTCTCTTCACGCTGGCCGAGACCTTGGAAGATCGGAGCGTGGATCGGGCCAGGAAGGCCATAGCCAAGCTTTTGCGGCTGGCCCCGGAAAAAGCTACCGTCCAAAGGCAAGACGGCTCCTGGGTCGAGAGCAAGGCCTCCGAAGTCCCCCTGGGAACGGTAATCAGGATACGGCCCGGAGAGAAGCTGGCCCTTGATGGTCAGGTCGTTTCTGGATCCTCGGCCATCGACCAGTCGCCCATTACCGGCGAGAGCGTCCCGGTGGAAAAAGCCGTCGGCGACAAGGTCTTCGCCGGCACCCTAAACGTCACCGGCACTTTGGATTACGAGGTCACCGTGGCCTACGGCGACTCGGCCCTCTCCCGGATCGTCAAGGTCGTCGAGGAAGCCGAAAACTCCCGGGCCCCGGTGGAGCGCTTCGTTGAACGTTTCGCTAAGTACTATACCCCCTCGGTATTCGTCTTGGCCATAGTGGCCGGGGTTTTACCGCCGTTGGCCTTTGGCGGTGATTGGTACTCCTGGATCTACCGGGCCCTGGCCCTTCTGGTCATCTCCTGCCCTTGCGCCTTGGTCGTCTCCACCCCAGTGGCCGTCCTCTCGGCTCTGGCCACGGCCACTAAAGCCGGGCTACTGGTTAAAGGCGGCGTCTACCTTGAGGAAGGTCGCCACCTAAAAACCGTGGCCATGGACAAGACCGGAACTCTGACCAGCGGCAAGCCCTCCCGGACCGATTTCCTGCCCCTTAACGGCTACGATCCGGTCGAGGCGGATCGGCTTTCGGCCAGCCTGGCCTCGCTTTCCAAGCACCCCATCTCCCTGGCCATAGCCCAAGCCTCGGCCCAAAAGGGGAACCTCGTTGAGCTTGAAGCCTTCGCCGATCTACCCGGCCAAGGCGTTTCGGCCCTTTACCAAGGCCGTCGTTTGGCCTTGGGCAGCCGGCACCTGATCGACTCTCTGGGTCTAATGGACGGGGAGATATCCAAGCTCTTCGAGGATCTGGAAAGGGCCGGCAAGAGCGTTGTGGCCCTGGCCGACGGCGACCGGGTGGCCGCCCTCTTCGCCACCGCCGACACCATAAAAGACGAGAGCAAGAAAGCCGTGGCCGAGCTCAGGGAGCTGGGGGTCGAAACCATAATGCTGACCGGCGACAACGCCCTGGCCGCCCAGGCAGTGGCTGAGGCGGTGGGCGTGGACGGCTTCAGAAGTTCGCTTATGCCCGAGGAGAAGCTTTCCTTAATCGAGCAATTGGGCAAAAAAGGTAAAGTAGGCATGGTCGGCGATGGCATCAACGATGCCCCGGCTTTGGCCCGAGCCGACATCGGCTTTTCCATGGGCGCTGCCGGGACGGACACGGCCATCGAGACGGCGGACGTGGCCATAATGGACGACAACCTGGCCAAAATACCGGCCTTCATCCGGCTCTCCCGGAGCGTTCATTCCATCTTCGTCCAGAACATAACCTTCATTCTGTTGATTAAGCTGGGCTTTATCGTCGTGACCCTTATGGGGCACACCTATATGTGGATGGCTGTTTTCGCCGACATCGGCGTTACCTTGATGGTCATGGCCAACAGCCTCAGGCTAACCCACAAAAAATAATCACCAACCCACCTCCTGGGGCTCACTTCCATGGGCCCCAGCTTTCGGTGCCCCAACCGTAAACGGCCGGAAAAATCCGGCCGTTTTTTTTGGCTTGTCGGGGTGAAGGCCAGTCGCAAAGGTTAGCCGCTAGTTTTGATAGGCGCTTTAGGTTTGGGCTTGCCCTTGGGTGTGCCCTTCCGGTTCCCTATCGGGGCCCGGGTCGTCGGCGCGGTGAATTTCCGGGTTAAGCCCCAGGCATTTATCGGCGAACTTACACCACTTGGCGCAACCCTCGTTTAGCTTGGGATTAGAAAAGACGTATCCGCAACCCAGGCAGCGGCGTCTGGCATCGTCCTTAAAAAACTCTACCTTGTCCCCGCAGGCCGGGCAAGTAATTTCAAAAATGTCCCCCGGCCTCCAAAAGGCAGTATTTTGGCCCGGGCACATGATTACGGCCATAATCGTTCCTCACAAATGTCTTAAACGGCGCGGGTATTTGAGCCCCGATCGGCTGTGGCCCACAATCGACTGGGTTCCCGTTCGACTGATGGCACCCGATCGGCTGTGGCCCCGATCGGGTGGGTGCCGGATCGGGAAGGCCCAGGCGCGCCAAGGCTATCGTTTATACCCTTAACGCAGGAGTATGTTTACCGAGCTTTCGAGCGGCCTGCCGGTGGGTGAAAAGATCCAGCCGGAGAGTTTAACGTCAGGGCGATGGGATCTCTTCAGGGCTTCCTTGGCCAAGCGCCACATGCCTTTGCAGCATGGGACGTCCATAATGGGTATCAGGACCTCGGAGATATTGGGGTTGTCCCGCAATATTACCCCCAGTTTGGCCACGTAAAGATCGTAGTCGTCAAGTTTCGGACAGCCTATGACCAAGGGGAGGCCCCGGTTGGCAAATATCCTATGGAACTCGGGCCCGGCGTAGGCTACGCAATCCGAAGCCAGAACCATGGCCTCGGCGGTAAAACTATCGCTTTTCGGAGGGACCAGGGCCAGCTGTATGGGCCAGTTAACCAGGGTCCGATCGTCGACGGCCAAAAAACCGTCTGGCACGTTGGTATGGCAGTCGCATTCGCCGGCATTCAATTCACCTGACGGTGTCTCTTCCCCGCCGGCTAGAC
>JAIRNQ010000290.1 GCA_031257955.1 Deltaproteobacteria bacterium
ACCCAATCGTCCAATCGTACCGTAAGGTATCTTTCGCCTCCGACATCAAGTTCGGTTACGGACCACAATCTCCTATGAATTGTCGCGCCCCATGGCCGAGGCTTGGAGGTTAGCCAAGAGCGTCCCGTGAACGCTTACGCTATGGACGGTAGCGAGTGGGTAGCGGATTGTGGTGGGCGGGTTGTCGGGCTTGTAAAAGTGTAAATTTTAAATTTTTGACGTCAATCTTGGTTTGTGCTATAATAATTGACATAATTCGGGAATTGGTTAGGCCCTGACTTTTGCGCCGCAATCGGTCGCGAACGTTAAGGCAGCCGCCCAAATCGCTTAGGCGTTTTGGCCGCTTTGCCTTAAGTTAACCAAGGCCGTTTCCATCCTGTTAGTTTCCCAAAAGCCAATCAAGAAACTTGAAGGCCGGGAGAGATCGCAAGCATCTCTCCCGGCCTTTTTTCGTTTGCCGTCAAAGGGGCGCGCGACCTTGGGCCGGGAAGCCTGATTGCCTTAAGGCCTAACCTTACCGCCGGGCGGTAGGGTTAGGGCCTTTGCCATGGAGAGTTAAGCATGGGCGACAAATATTCGGATCTTTCGGACAAGGCCTTCGGTTTTATCCAAATACCCAGGCGATCGGCCAAACCCCGGGAGAAAGGGTTAACCATTGTCGCCGATAAAGGCCTGCCCTTACGGTTTTTCGAGGACTGGCTGGATCTGGTCGGCGATTACGTGGATTGGGTCAAAATTGGTACCTCTTTTCAGCGGATCGCCAGTCGGGAACACTTGCGGGACAAGATTAAAATTGCCCATGACCGGGAGGTCCGGGTATTTTTCGCCGGGGACGTGACCGAGCTGGCCGTAATTCAGGGCACCGTCGGCCAGTACTTCGACGAGTGCTTGGCTCTGGGGGCCGACGGGGCCGAGGTGGCCACGGCCCAGATAATCCTGGACAAGAACGACAAGGCCGAGCTGGTCAGGCTGGGGACCGGCAAGGGCCTCAAGATCGTGGCCGAGGTGGGACATAAGGGTTTGGACACGAGGAACCTTCCGGCGGCTTGGTATTTGCGGGAGATTGAGCTCTTGCGGGCGGCCGGGGCCTGGAGGTTACTCCTCCAGGGCGAGGGCATCTTGGAGGACGTGACCGAGATAAGGGGCAAGCTCCTCTACGAGCTGGCCGCCGGGACGGATTTGGGAACTCTGATAATCCAGGGCAAGGACGCCAGGGCCCAGAAGTTTTTAATCGAAAGCTTCGGCCCGGAAGTGAGCCTGGACGTGGAATTCGATCAGGTGGTCGCTCTCGAGCTTAGCCGCCGGGGCATCCGTAAGCGAGGCCTCTTTGGATTAATCGGCCCGGGGAACCTAAAGCCATGAGCGTTACGGTTAGGGCCAGGCCAGTCGGGCCGGGGGACCTTAAGCCATGAGCGTTACCGTTACGGCCAAAGCCTGTCGGGGATGCCTAGCCTGTCTGGCCGCCTGCGGCTCGGGGGTATTCGAGGCCAGGATCTCCAGAAACCATAAGGTGGCCGTGGTGGCCGCCCACCCCGAAAACTGCGTTTATTGCTTGGTTTGTTTGCCTCTTTGCCCCTTCGCCGCCCTGACCATGGCCTTGTCCGGGCCCGGGCCCGTGAGGGGCAAGGCCCGGAAAGGTTAGTCGGCCATGGACTTGGAGAGCCTACACTGCGACGTTTTGGTCATTGGCGGCGGGGCGGCGGCCTCCCGGGCGGCCGTCGAGGCGGCCGGGCTGGGGGCCAAGGTTTTGGTCTGCGACCGGGGCCGGGTCGGCCGCGGGGGCTCAAGTTTTACCTGCGGGGGAGGGACGGCGGCGGCTTTTGGGCACTCCCAGGCCGACGGGCCCGAGCGGCACGCCGCCGAAACCCTGGAGAGGGGAGGGGGAATAAACTCGCCGGAGCTGGTGGAAGTTTTGGCCAAAGAGGCACCGGGGGAGGTAGCCTTCCTGGAAAGTATCGGTTTAGTCTACGCCAAAACCCCCGAAGGCCTTTATCGCCAGAACCGGGGCCTGGGCCAGCTCATCCCCCGCAACTGCACCCCCAAAGGGAACGGCGCGGCCTTGGTCAAAGCCCTGGTTAAGGAAGCCGCCTGGCGGGGGGCCAGGTTCTTGGACCGGGTCCGGGCCGTTAAGCTTTTGAGCCTCGATGGTCGCGCGGTCGGGGCGGCCTGCCTGGATCTGTCCGGCCAAAGATCGCTCGCCATCGAGGCCAAAGCGGTGGTCCTGGCCGCCGGCAGCGCCACCGGGCTTTACCCGGGCTCGAGCGCGGCTTACCCGGGGTTTGGGGACGCCTTCAGGATGGGATCCGATCTGGGCTTAAAACTGGCCAACATGGAGTTTTTGGAGTTCACCTTCGTCCCGGTCGTCGGGGGACGGCTCACCTCGGTGGGCGGAAGCACCCAGCTAACCGATCGGGGGGCCGGGTTCGTCAACGCCTTGGGCCAGGATCTCCGCACCCTTCATGACATAGGGCCAACGGGGCTGACCCGGGCCGCCGTCACCAAGGCCATCTGGCTTGAGGAGAAGGCCGGCCGGGGCCCGGTCAGCTTGGATCTTACGCCCATAACCGAGGCCGCCTGGCGGGAGTGGGAGTCGGCCGGGCACCCATTTTTGGCTTTCCTCAAAGCCGCCAACGGATCCGATCGCCGCCGGGCCAAGATTCCCCTGGCCGTGGCCCTCCATTGCCACCTGGGGGGCCTCCCTATCGACCCATGGGGCCAGACGGCCGCGCCGGGACTTTTGGCCGCCGGGGAAACGGCCACCGGCCTCCATGGGGCCCTCCGGCTGGGCGGAAACGCCATCGCCGAGTGCCTAGTTTTTGGGCGAAGGGCCGGCTTGGCGGCGGCCCGGTTGGCCGGGAGCGCCAAGGACCCCAAGGCCCGAGTCTGGGAGAGCCTGGCCCGAGACGGCATAGGCCAGGCCATACACGGCCTGGCCGGGCCAAAACAAACCTCCCCGGAGAAAATCGAAAAACTGATTGCCCAAACCCGAGATCTGGCCGGGGAGACCTTGGGCCCGGTCCGGGAGGCCGGGGGCCTAACCAAAGCCGTCCGGGAATTCGAAAGGCTTCTGGACTTGGCCAACTCCCTCTCGACTGGCCGAATCGGGCCCCTGGGAAGGCTCTTGGATCTTCGCGGCTTGGCCCTGACCGGCCTCCTTTCGGCCCAGGCGGCCCTGGCCCGAAAAGAAAGCCTGGGCGTCCACTTTCGCTCGGACTCTCCCCACCTGGCCCCTGGGGAGGCCGGTTAACCATGGAAATATTAAGCCACTGCCTGGGCTGCGGGGAATGCGCCCTCATCTGCCCCCAGGGGGCCATAACCAAGGCTGGGGTCCAAAACGGCCATTTGGCCGACCAGTCGGCGGCCGGCCTTATCTTCCGAGTCAGCCGCGAGGCCTGCGTTGAATGCGGCGTTTGCCTGGACGCGGCCAAGTGCCCCTCCGGGGCCCTGTCCGAGACCTTCGGTCCGGAAGAGGAGATTAAAAAACTCTTTGGCCGGCTGGTAACGGCCCAGGACAAAAAAACCAGCGGGAGGCTGGGCAGCCGGGATCTAAAAACCTGCGACGCCAAAGGGGGACTGCCGCCAGACACGGTCCAGACGCG
The DNA here is from genome assembly GCA_031257955.1 of Deltaproteobacteria bacterium. Taxonomy (GTDB): domain Bacteria; phylum Desulfobacterota; class Desulfarculia; order Adiutricales; family Adiutricaceae; genus JAIRNQ01. Next base: position 3,600 of record JAIRNQ010000290.1, read on the forward strand.
CCTGGAGCTGGGCCGTCCGGTGGGTCCGCCCAGATTGGGCCAAGTTGGGGACTTTATCGCCAGCCTGGGGGGCTTTCCCGTCCGGCCCCAATCGAGTTACCTGAGCCTTCTCGTCGAGACGGCCAACGGCCCGGCCTTGCCCCCGGAACTCAAGGATCTTACGGTTCTGACCGTTTGCCTGGAGGCAGATCTGGCGCCCAGTCGGGCGGGGGAACTGGTGGCCGAGGCCAAAGGGGCGGCGGAAGATCTGGGCTTGAGCCTTTCGGTAAACCTTCTGGCCCAGCCGGGACTCCTACCGGCCTTGGCCTCGAGCCTCTTTGGGCGACAGACCATGGGGCCCAGGGTTAAGGCCAACCTGGGGCTGGCCTGGCCGGCCCACGAAAAGGGCCATGTTAGCCCAAACGACCCCGGCGGGCGCGCCTCCGGCGGGTGCGACCAGTGACCCACACCATGCACCGGAAAGCCCAAGCCGGCACGGATTACGTGGTTCACCTGCGCCCAAGCGGTGAGGCCAAAATCGGATCCGGGCCAAAAGTTCGGGGCGTTTTGGAAAAGGCCCTCGCCATCGGGCCGGTAACCTACGGCGGCCCGGCCATGGGCTCAAGCCTGAGCCTTTCCGGGTCGGAGATCTTGGAGAACGTCAAAGACGGCCAGGCCCTCCACCTGACCTTCGACCATCCGGAAAAATTCGCCCAGGCCGTGGGGCTCATCGCCTCCTTGGGGCTTAACATAAGCCTTTCTGTCTCAGGTCCCCTTGAAGACGTTTTGGGGGTGGCCAAACGCCACAATCTCACCGTTGCCGGTTACCAGTTCGACTTGGGCCAAATCCTCTCCCCCGGCCTTCCGGCCGGCGGCCTGGACGCCGGAGACGACGGCTGGCTTTTAGAACTCGTGAGCCTGTGCGGGCATATGAGGATTTCGCCATATTTGGCCAAATCCTTGATGGCCAAAATTGCCGCCGGGACCCTCTCGCCGGCCAAAGCGGCCGCCCGCCTTGGCCGGCCCTGCCGTTGCGGTTGCTTTAACCTCACGGCCGCCGAAAAAATATTGGCCAAGGCCGCCCAAAAATTCGCCTAAGGCCGCCTTTCCGGCCTTCCCACTTTTAGCCTTTGGCCAAATCCGGACCAGGTCCGAGTTTGGCCTTGGCCTTGGCCTTATTTGTTACCACCAATTACATTCTAGGAGAGATCCATGCGAAAGTTTTTTGTCGCCGCTTTGTTCGTTTTGGCTTTGCTGACCTCCCCTCTGGGGCTCTACGCCGCTGACGGGGACCAGTGGCCTCCCAAGAGATTTGAGATCATCTTGCCCCATGACGTCGGTTCCACCCAGGATTCCACCACCCGCATTATCGGTAAATACTGGAGCAAGTATTGGCCCGATACCCAGATAACCTATGTCAGCAAAGGGCAATCGGGCGGGCGGCTGGCCTTCGACCAGTTCGCCGAGTCCCCCCATGACGGCTCGACCATCCTCTCTTCCAATTTCCAAACCACGGCCGTCTTTTACGCCCAACAGAAGCCGGATTGGAAGTGGGAAGAGGTCATTTATCCCATTGACACCTATGACGTGGACATGACCATAGTCCAGGTGCGGGAAGACTCGCCAATCAAGAGCTTCAAGGACCTCATAGAGCTCGCCAAAACCAAAACCCTGACCGCCGGGGTGGCCCGCTGGGGCACCACCGACACGCTGCTTCTCTACCAGATTATGGATCTGACCGGGGCCCAATTCGAGGTTATTCCCTTGGGTACCGGCGGGGCGGCCCGGGCGGCCCTCCTGGGCGGTCACGTGGATTTTTGCATGAGGCGGACCTCGGATCTGAAGTTGGACGGCGGCCAAATCAAGGTCCTGGCCATCAACGCCGAATCCAATCCCCTGGAGTATCTAACCGGAAAAGTCCCCACCGTCTCCGAGGTGGTCGGGGCCCAGGTGTTGGAAGCCGGCGGTTACCGGACCATTTCCGTCCACCCGGACCTAAAGACTAAATACCCTGACCGCTACAAGGACATCGTGGACATCCTGGCCAAGATCAAGGCCGACCCAGAGTTTCTGGAAGAGGCCAAGAAAGCCGGCTGCGAGCTGATCGAAAGCACCACACCCGAGCAGCTTAACGGTATGACCCAGGTCATCTTCCAGGCCTTCGCCAAATACGAGGACGCCTACAGGAGCCGGCAATGACCGGGCCCGGTTCCCCGGGCGGTAGCCCGCCCGGGGAACCGAAGAAGGCCATCCCCTGGGAAGAGATGGGCATACCGATCGTGGCCGTTCTCTACGCCCTGGCCACCGTCATCGACCAGAGCGTCAGGGGCATGGAGTTCAAGACCCTCCTCTACAGCCTGGTTCTGGCCGGGGCCTTGCTCCTGGCCGTTTTGGGTTGCCTAATCCAAACCGTCCGCAAACGGGTCGCCAAGGAAGAGAACCCCGAAAAGCTAAGGGAGATGGCCCAGGGCCGAAAACGGATCCTGATCTTCATGGCCTGGGCGGCCATCTTCGCCGTGGCTTTTGAGTTTTTGGGTTACGTCATCTCCATCCCCATCATGATGTACATACTCTTCCTCTGGCTGGGCATGAAAAGCAAGCTCTTGGCCTTGGCCTTCAGCCTGGGCATGCCCCTGGCCGTGTTTTTTGTCTTTGACCGCTGGGCTCAGATGGATCTGCCCCTTGGCCCGCTAAGCCGTATCTTGAATTGACTCGCCGCCCACCCCGGCGGGCCCAATGGCCAGGCCCGCCTTTCGGGCCCGGCCAATCGGCCGGCTTTGGGGGCCAGAAAAATAACGCCTTTTCCCACTCGGTGCCAAGGAGTCCACGATGGAATTTAGTCTCTCGCTTATCGTTGCCCAGATGCTGGCCCATTGGTGGGTCACTTTGGCGGGGGTCGTGGCCGGCATCCTAATCGGGGCCACCCCGGGACTTACCTCGTCCAACTGCACGGCCATTATGCTGCCTTTCATCCTGGCCCTTAGGCCGGTGACGGGCGTCATTTTCGTCATCAGCCTCCACGCCGGATCCCAGGTTGGCAATTCTTTTCCGGCCATCCTCCTAAACATCCCCGGGACCCCCTCGGCGGCGGTCACCACCATCGAGGGCCACGCCCTGGCCAGACTCGGCCAAGCCAGCCGGGCCTTGGGCGTTTGCGTCTTTGGTTCGGTCTTTGGGGGCATCTTCGGAGGCCTAGCCTCGATAATGCTCATACCCTGGCTGGCCCCGGTGGCCCTGCGCTTTAGCCCGGTGGAACTTACGGTCATAATACTGTTCGGCATCGTGGTCATTGGCCCCATCTCCAGGGGTAGCCTGATTAAGGGCCTAGTCTCCGGGCTCTTCGGCCTACTGGTGTCCACCAGCGGACCGGATCCCATGTGGGGACGCTTTCGGGGGACCTTTGGCCTAGTCGAGCTCTATGACGGCGTCCCCCTGGTCCCGGCCCTGGTGGGCCTTATGGCTTTCAGCGAGCTGATAAGCTTAGTCTTTAAGGGCCAGACCGATCGGCCCACGGCCCTCCAGAGCATAACCATGAAGGAAATACTCAAAGGCGGATTGGACGTGATTAAGCGTCCCATAGAATCCTTCCGAAGTTCTATAATTGGCCTAATCGTGGGGATTATCCCAGGGGCGGGCGGATCGGTGGCCTCGGCGCTGGCCTACCAGCAAGCCGCCGTCTTCGCGACGAAGAAAGAGGCCCCAAAATTTGGCAAAGGCAGCGTCAACGGACTGTTGGCCGCCGACGCCTCCAACAACGCCATGATTGGCGGGGCCCTGATCACCCTGTTTCTTTTGGCCATTCCCGGATCCTCCACCGACGCCGTCCTCCTGGTGGCCTTGACCTACCACGGTTTGGTCATGGGTCCGGAGTTTTTTCACATGAACGGGGATCTGGCCTGGGCCGCCCTCTCCAGCCAATTCGCCGCCGCTTTCTTCTGCGGCCTTTGCGGGGTTCTGTTGGCTTACGTCATGGGCCGCATGGTTAACGTTAAACTCATCATTCTCATACCCTTCATATCGGTACTCACCTTCATCGGCGGCTTTGCCTCCATGGGCCTGACCTTTGGCATTTACGTCATGCTGGTTTGCGGCCTCCTGGGCTACTACATGAAAAAACACGGCTATGTTCCCCTGGCCTTCCTCATGGGCCTGGTCCTGGGCGGACAACTGGAAGCCAATTTCTTTAGGGGTTACCGCATGGGCCACCGATCCTTTTCCATTTTCTTCGAGAGCCCCATAGCCCTGACCGTCTGGGGCCTCATGCTCATAACCCTCCTCTCGCCCCTCCTGCGTTCCCTTTTCGCCAAAAGGGCGCCGGCCCCGACCCCGGCCCCCTTTCCGGATGCCGGGACGCCCGACGACCAGGCCGACGAGCCCCTGGCCGGCGCCAGCGGGAGGTGAGACATGGCCGAAAGCAAATCCGCCCCTGACCCCAATCGCCCCATTTCCCGGCCGACCGGGACTGCCGATCCCGGGGCCCGAAGCCTCTCCGAGCGGCTGGCCGCGGGCCTAAGCGCCATCGCCGAAGGCGATCTGAGCCCCAAGGCCACCTTGGCCGTGGAAAACGAGTTCATCGAGGTCCTGGGCCTGATGGTGGCCGCCGGCCAAAGCGATTACATGGCCGCCCTTTTCGGATCCCTCGATTCCTCCGGGCCCTGTACCTACCCCGGTTACCCCTCGGGCCTAAGCCCTTCCGGGGCGGCCTTGGCCGGCGGCGTGGGCATCCAGGGTGTGGACTTCGACGACACCCTGGTGGGGGCCCCCATCAGGGTGGCGGCCATGGTCTTCCCGGCCGTCTTGGCCGCCGGAGAGCGCCACGGCCGTTCCGGACGGGAGGTGTTTTTGGGCGCGGCCGCCGGCATGGAGGCCATCTGCCGAATCAACCGCCTGGCCCCGGGTCTCATACATTCCCGGGGCTTTCACCCGGTGGGTGTCCTGGGTCCCTTTGGCTCGGCGGCCGGCGTCTCCCGAACCCTAAATTTGGGCCCCGGGGCCATGGCCGCCGCCTTTGGCCTGGCCGGAAGCCTATCTTCGGGGCTCTTGGAATACTTGGCCGAAGGGGCCTGGACCAAAAGACTCCACCCGGGCTTGGCCGCCCGCTCGGGGCTGGAGGCGGCCACCTTGGCCTCCAAGGGTTTTGTGGCCCCCCGTTTCGTCTTTGAGGGACGCCACGGCCTCTTCCACGGTTTTGCCGGCAAAGACGACCCGGACCCCGAGCTGGCCCTGGCCGGCCTGGGCCAAAAGTGGTACCTGGAGGACGTGGCCTTTAAGCCCTACCCCTGCGGGACCATGATCCACCCCTACATCGACTGCATGAAAGAACTGGCCAAAACGGGCCTCCAGGCCGCCGACATCGTCTCCATCGTCTCCGACACCGGGGCCGGTTTCGTCCCCCGGCTCTGGGAACCCCTGGAGGCCAAGCGCAAACCGGGCAGCCCCTACGCCGCCAAGTTTAGCGTGCCCTGGTGCATGGCCATGTCCTTCTTCACCGGTTCGGCCGGCCTGGGGGATTTTTCGGAAGCCAGTTTGGCCGACGAAAACATTGCCGCCCTCTGCCAAAAAATCTCCTACCGAATCGACCCCAACAGCCAATACCCGGACAACTACGAGGGCCACGTCCTGGCCACCCTCACGGACGGACGACAAATCGAGCTCCGACAACCCCACCTTCGGGGCGGGGCCAAAGAACCCCTAACCCGCGACGAAATAATCGCCAAGTTTTACCAAAACCTTGACTACGGGAACTTTCCCGCCGATCGGCGCGAGCGGCTCCTCGATTTTGCCCTCACCCTCCCCCAAGCCAAAAACCTTTCGGGCTATGCCTACTTCCGGGCCTAAAGCCGAAAAGGGCCTATCTTTGCCCCACCCGGCCAAGGCTCGGAAAGCTTAAGTCTTGGGAAGGCTTGGGTGAGGCCTGTCCGAACAATGATTGTCGTAATATAATCCCCACAACCGATCGATGGCTAAAAACCACCAAACTCGCTTGAGACCAGAAATTTTAGCTCTACATTTCCCACTGTTAGTAAACCGTTCTCGGCAAAGGGGGGGAGTTTTTACGTCTTGATCTTGATTCATCCAGCCCATAAATTATGGGTTTTACGTCTTTATCTTAATTCATTCAGCCCATAAATTAGTGATTTTATGCCTTGATCTTGATTTATCAGATCTTGATTCATCTACCATAAATTAGTTGTCAATATTATTGTTGCTTTAGATAGAGTTATCAGCAACCTTTAGATAACTTTACCCATCAATTTCTGGATAATTATACCCGTCAGCAACAAGATGGAGATGAGTCAGAGGGTTAGAAAATTGCGCCGCTCCCTCTGTAACCGTTCACGGCCAAGTCATACAGAACTTTACGATTGACAAACCCATTATGCCATAACCCAAATTTTCAGGCCTTGAATTCCCTGACCGGACAGTATTCTCCTGCCTTCCGCCCAGCCATCTCGATAACTCCCTGACCAGACAACCAGACTGTTGCCAAACGGAGATTTTTGTGTCATATTTCATTATAGGAATCGCTTAGAGTTCCGCGCTAGCCAACGAGTTAGCGCTAGCCCAACCGAAACGTTACTGACGGAGTTTCTATAAGAAACTTACGATGGATCGTGGCTGAGTAATGGACGATATGATAAAAAGGGTGAATTCTCCCTGGATAATCAGACAATCGCCGGTACCATTGCCCAAAACCCCCGCCACGGGCTCGAGGCCAATACCATGAAAAATCTTCCCTTCGGAATGACGAAAATTAAGGATATCATCGCCAATGATTGTATCTACGCCGATAAAACCCGATATCTTCGGGATTTATTACAATTGCCTAGACCATTTTTCTTATCCCGGCCCCGCCGCTTCGGCAAGACGCTTTTGGTAGACACCCTTGAGGCCATCCTGCGCGGCCAACGAGATATTTTTAAAGGGCTCTGGATAGACGGCTCGGA
>JAIRNQ010000328.1 GCA_031257955.1 Deltaproteobacteria bacterium
CGAGGTAGGGGTAATTAAGGTTTCACTGGCCGAGGTTGGGGCGGCCAAGCCCTCGGCCGTTGGGGTTGCGGCGGCCAAGGTAACGGTTGCCGATTTTGCGGCGACCGAGGTTACGGCGGCCGAGGTGGCGGTTGCCGAGGTTGCGGCGTTGGTAACCTCGGGAGTCGGTTTCCCGTCGGTCGGCTGGATCGGGCCGGCGGGTGGGTCTTGGGACGGGGCGCGTTTGCCCTCGGACGCGGGTTCGTCGAAATCCCAGACGCGGCGCCCCTTGGGTCTACGCCAACGCCTGGCGTTAATGGCCTTGGCCAGTATCTCCTCCGGGTCCACTATCCGGTTGGGGGATGGCCCGGCGACGGAGTCGCCTTTGGTGGGGGGGCTTTGGGGCCGGTTGGTCGGCGCGTCGCCATGGGCGGCTTCGCCTTGGGAGTCCTCGGCTGGGGAGGCCTCGGCTGGCGAGGCCCCACTTTGGAAGGCCTCGACTGGGGAGACCTGACTTTGGGAGGCCTCGACTGGGGAGACCTCGACTGGGGAGGCCTCGCCTTGGGAGGCCTGGGCTCGGGGCACCGAGCCAAAGCAGGGTCCGTAAATGGCCGCAATCCAGTTGAGGGCCATATCAAGCCTTTGGCGAAGGCGGGGGTTGGGTTTGACGCCGTCGGGGCTGAAGGCTATGGGGTCGTCGTCTTGGGTGACCCAGTCCGCCAACAGGCGGCCAAGGATGGTGGCGAAATGCCGTAGATAGTTCTTTCTAAGCCTCTTGGTCAGATCCTGGAGGTCCGCGAGATTTAGCTTGTCGTCCCCGGCCAAGTGACCGGCCGACAAATTGGCCCCGGGCTTGGGGGCCTCGGGGGCCTCGGAATCGGGGGCCGCGGAGTGGGCGGAATGGAGTTTTTTGGCCAGGATAAGGCAAGCCAAGGCCAGGACCATATCCGGGTCGATATGGGAGAGAGCGGGTTTTTTGGGCTGGGCCAGCCCGGACCGGCCCGGGTCGAGCCGCTGAGGATCTATCGGGGTGGGGCGGTTGGCCAGCGATTGGCGTAGTGGGGTTCGTTTGGTCTTTTTCATGTCTAGCCTTTGGGCTCCCGGTCGGGTGGGGTCGGGAGGCTTGGTTCGATGGACTGGTTTTAGCCGTCCGGCTTTGGCCGGCCGACCGGGCACCGCCGTCCGGCGGTGGCCGGTCGGAGTGGGGTTGGTAAACAAAAAAGAAAAAGCGTTTACGTTGGCCGTCGTTACCAAAAATTAAAACTGGACAGGCGGCGTTCCCGGGGGTCCCAGTCGATTGGGGGATCCTGGCAGCGATTTTCCCGGGATCCGTTGGGGTCGGGGTAAAGCCTGGCCTGGCGGAAGGATAGGGGGAAGGGATCCCTTCCCCGGCACTCGAAATAACCCACGGGCCTGGGCGGGCTTTTGGACACGTCCACGTAGGCCTTGGCCTCAAGGTCCTCGACCGAGACGACGATGGTGTCGCCCCCGCGGACGCCGTAATTAACCAGGGCGGTGGCGTCCAGGCCGTAAAAGACAATTTGGTAGAAGGCGCCCGCGGCCTGGCCGGTTTCGTCGTGGCTTTCGAGGGTGATGGCGATGGCCGGAACCGGCTGTTGGCCGGAGAGGAGGTGGATCCGCCCCACCTCCCCCATGACCAAGTGGGTCTCGTAACCGAAGCGCCGTTGGAGTCGGGTTAGCTCCATGTTTGCGGTCTCCTTTTTTGCGCCCACTCGGGCCCCGGCCGGTTTGGCGCCGGCCGGGGCCAAGCTGGGCGAGCCGAGCTGGGGGGACAAGTCATTACTTGTCCCCGGAAAGGGCCCGGCGGTACTGGGCCCGGAGGCTTTGGCCGGGGCCGGATTCCAGGCGCGAGAGGCCGTCGAGGGCCAAGAGGGCCGAGATGTTTCCCAGGTGGTCGTTTCGCTGGCGGCTAAGCTCAAGTTCCACGGCCATCATGGAGGCCAGTTCGCGCAGAAGCCCGGCTTCGGGAAGTTTGGGGAGGATCTCCTCATGCCAGTTGCCCGAGGCCAAGCGGGCGTTGGTGAGGAGCCAGAAGAGGGCCTCTTGGCTAAGGCGACCCTCGGTCAGGCCCGGCACCTCGCCGGTCCCGCCCATCTCCAGCCACTTGTTTTCGGCCCAGCCGGAAAGGCCTTCCACGGTCGGGGCCCGATCGGCCAGGCGCTGGGCCAAAACGCTCTGGAAGAGGTTCTGGCGGGCCTCGTGGCGGGTCCGTTCGGCCTCAAAGAGGCGTCCGGCGGCCGTCTGGGAGCGGTTTTCCGGAAGCTTGGGTAGGGGCATGGGATCGGTCATGGATTCCAGGAGCCTTTCGGCCTCTTTCACCTCTTCCAGGGTCAGCGTCCTTCCGGCCGAGAGGGCCCCCAGGAGGGCCGGGGTCTTTTCCGGCGGGGGAAAGTCGGCCAGCTCGGTCAGGTAATCGACGTTCCGCCCGTGTCGGGAGCGCCTTTCCAGGAGTTTTTCCATGATTTCCGTTCCCGTCTCGGTCCTGGCCCCCTTGGAGAGCATCAGCTCGCCGCCCATGTCGTCGTCGCCGCAGGAAGTGGAGGGTTGGGAAGAAAGATCGAAGGTTTTTTCAAAGTCCCTCTCGGCCGCCTGGCCGTCGGCCGTCTCGATGGCCTTGGCAATCGTTTCGTCGCCCATGAGGACGGCTTCCCGCAGGGCCACCAAATCCTTGTGGAGGTTTTGGGTTTCGTAATTGGCGGCCTCTTTGACGCTGGCGTCGAAGGAAGAGGCGAGGCCGGTAACTATGCGCTCGGCGGCCGAGCGGACGATCTGGGAGAGGGTGCCGCAGTCGCAGGCGGCCTGGGCTTGTCCGGTCGGCCAAGCCAGGGTCAGGGCCAAAGCCAGGGTGGCGACGGCCAAGGCCGTCGGGAGGTGGCCGGAGGTTAATTTGGCGACCGGTTTGGCCGTCGGTTTTGGGTCTAGCCCAAGGTCCGGTTTCGCGGACCTTGGGGGGTAGTTATGGCTGGTCAGGGTCACGTCGCTATCCTTTGGGAGGGCCCTTTTGGCTAAAAAAAGGGCGCGAAAATGGCGCCGACGGACGGGCCGTTTTCAAAAAGTGGCCTATTGGCCTGGGATTTGGGTAAACCGTTTCGTTTTTGGGTCCCGGTCCCGGCGGGGCCGGGCCGAGAAGATTATTTACCCAAAAACGTAAAAACTTATTTGTTTGTTAACAATATATCTCTATTGAGCTTTTTTAGAGCTAAAGAGTCAAAGTCGGAAACTCTTTCCGGTCGGTCAGTATTTCAAAGGCGGCCATCTCGGGGCGGCCGGATCCGGTCCGTCGGTCTCGCCCTCCGCCGGCGATCGCGAGGGGCCAGGCGAAGGCCCGGACGAAGGTCCGGACGAAGGTCCGCCGGGGGGGCCGGGGCAAGCCCCGGCCGAAGCGCCCGGTGGGCCGAAGGCCGGGGAGGGCTTGACGGCGGAGGCCTCAAGCTCGAGTTCCTTGGCCAGTTCCTGGCACTCGCCCTGGGTGGGCCTAAGGTCGAAAAATTTGTCGGCCGCGCCTTTTATGGCCGCGTGGGGGTTCCCGCGGGAGTCGACCCAGGCCTCGGCCCGGATGTTGTCGAGGCGAAAAAGGACTTGGTCGCCGACCTTGAAGTTAAGCTTCTCGAAGGCGTAGGCCTGGGTATCCCAAATCGAAACCTCGTACCAAGTGGTGGATTTGAGGTTGACTCGCTTGAGCCAGGGCCGCACGGCCACCCGGCAGTTGACCACCTTGTTGGAATTGACCATACCGGAGGACGTCTCGACGATGCGGCCGACGATGACGTGTTCGGAAAAGCCCAAGGGTCTGCCCGGCCCCTCGTGGGAATCGCCCTTGTGGCCCCCGGCCGGGCCGGGGCCCCGGTTGGATTTGGGATCCCGTTTGTGGCCGGACTGGGGGGCGGCGGGGCTTAAGTCGCCGCCCTTGGGACGGCGGTCGTTGCGTGGGTCGTCCATGAAAATCGGTCCTTCCGGCCCCCGCTAAAGGGGGGCGCCATAAAAAAACGGTAGCTTTTAGCCAAGGTCCGGTCCTTGGTCCGAATCCGGATCCGGGACGGGATCCGGTTCCCCGGAAGTTCCCTTCTGGGCGCCGCCGGCGTCCAGAAGGGAGCGCAGGTGGTCTATGATCTCGGAGACGACGTCGGGGCTTTTGGCGTAGGGGTCATCGAAGCGGCGCAGGTTTTTGCGCCTTTCGGCCTCGCTTTTGAGGCCGCCCGGGTGAAGGGCCGAAAGGATGGCCAGGGTCCTTTCCACGCCGTGGGAGGCGTAGAGGGCGTCGCGGACGGCCATGTCCTCGGCCGTGGTGGAAAAGGCCCAGAGTAGGGCCGGGGATAGGGTGTTGGTCAGGATCTGCTGACTGGTGCCCTGGGCGGTCCTGAAGAGGGCG
>JAIRNQ010000005.1 GCA_031257955.1 Deltaproteobacteria bacterium
GATTTTATTATTGAAATTAAACGCGTACCCGAAAAAAATGACAAAGGGGATGACCTTTCCAAAGAGGAATTACAAAATATGATGGTTGCCGCCGCGAAAACGGCCATGAAGCAAATTGAAGAGAGAGGCTACGCTAAAAAATACAAGGTCCCAGCCTCCCATCGGCTGCCCGGGGGCCTACCCGGGTCCCAAATATACAAAGCCGCCCTGGTGGTTGGCGGGCGCACGAATGTCCTTATCCAGTTAAAAAAAGAAGATAATTTGGGCTAATTTCCGTCGTTTCGCACAGTCGCTCCGTCGCGCCGGAATCTTGAAAATCCCCAATACCCAAGGGCCCGTCCTTTGGGATTTTAAGGCTTGGCCGAGAACCTAAAGGCCAATGGGTTTACCGTCCCTCGCGGCTAGGCGGCTAGGCGGCTAGGCCTATTTTTTTCCGGCGACGCCGACGCCTCTAGCGGCCAATTGTCCAGAGATAGGCCCACAGACCCCGCGGTACCCAAGCCTATGCGTAAACGACTACGAATCGCTACCTTCCTCGGTAGAAGCCGGTCCCTGGATGGCTTCCGACAAAGCCTCCGGCTCGGTTTCCGTCACGGCCTCCGGGCTGGCCGGCTGGACGCTTTCCGGGGCAGGGCCCAGGGCGGGTTCGGTCTCGGCCAAGGCGGCAGCCTCCTGGGTGGCCGAACAGCCAAGGCTGGGCGAAGTGTCGGCGCGGTCGGAGGAAGCCGGCAGGGGAGTCGTCCGGTCCATAAAGGCCTTCAACTCATCGAACCATATGCGGTGGCCATTATTGGTGAGGTGGATCCCGTCGAAGGTAAGATTTCTAGGCAAACCCCGATCCGGCCCAGCGATGGGTCCGTAGAGATCGACGAACTCGAGGTTTTCCTTGGCGGCCATTTCCGCCAAAATCTCGTTCAGTTCCCGGACTTTGCTGTTGTAGCCGGTGGTTCTTCGCAGCATTCGTTCGTTTAAGGGGATTAGGGAGCAGATAACCAACCGAACTCCCGGAAGGGCCTCCCTCAGCCGGTCCCAGATTTTTCTGTGGCCCGCGGCGATATCGTCGATTCTTGGCACCCGGCCAAAATCGTTTATGCCCACCTGCAAAAAAACCACATCGGGCTTTTCCGATATGGTCTCGTCGAGTCTGGCCAGGATATGGCGATAGCCGTCCCCGGAAACGCCCTGGTTTATGATTTTCGCCTTGGGATCCAGCTCATCCCACTTGCCCCCGGCCGTGAGGCTGTCCCCCAACATGACTATGGTTCGACCCTCTGGGTTAGGGTAATTGGCGTCCTTACAGGCCGGAACCGGCAAACTGACGCCGGCTTCGAAGGCCAGCTCGGGGGCCGGTTCGGTAGCCAGCTCGGTGGCCGGCCCGAAGGCCAGCTCGGGGGCCAGCTCGGGGGCCGGATCGGTTGCCAGCTCAGAGGCTTGGGCGGTGCCCTGGGCCCTGGCCGGACTGGAGTGGAAAAGGGGGGCCAGGGTCAGGGCAAACAAAAGTGAGACGATCAAAAACCCGGACGGGATACGGCACCCGACCGATTTGGGCAAAACGAAACCTATTGCTTCCATGGGCTTCCATCAATCCTCAAAGGCGACCCCAAAAACCTCCCATATCGGCCTTTAGGCTAACGGGGCCGCGGTTTAGGCACCCAAACCATCTTCGCCTACGAGGGCGGCGGCTATCTTTAGGCGCTTGGCCTTGAGAAGCTTGGCCTTTGGGCGATTGGGCGTTGGGCTATCAGTCTTTGGGGGGCCCGTTTTGGGAAGGGCCTCGGTCAGGCTCGGTCGGGGCCATCGCCGGCCCAGGAGCCGGATCCGGGACTGGCCCAGGGACCGGAACTGGACTCTGGGTGGTGTCCGGGGGTGGGCCGTGGGCTTTGCCGTTTGCGCCGTTGTGCTGCACCTGCAGCACTTGTCGATAAAAATATATGGCAATGGGTACGCCCAGGAGCATGCCCCAAATACCGATTAAGCTATGGGATATGTACAGGATTATCAGGGTCAGCACCGGGTTGATGCGCATGACCGCCGAGACGATTTTGGGATTGAGGAAGTAGGCCTCCACTAGGTGGACGAAAACAATCAGGATCAAGACGGCCAGGACCATTTTGGGGCCGCCAACGTTTATGGCCACCAACATTATGGGGATCGACGAGATGATAACCCCCAGAACCGGTATCAGCCCGCAGATGAAAACCACGAAACACAAAAGGGCCGTGGTGCCCGTGCCTATAAACGAGAGGCCTATGAAGGTCAAGATGGTGTTGATGAGGGAGATCAGGATCTGGGCCCGGAAATTTTCCCCCACCACCTGCATGAACCTAACCACGCTGTAAGCGGTTTCCTTGTAAATGACCCCCAGTCTGGAGTGTTTTAGGGAGACGAATTTCTTCATCAGGTTGGGCAAATCCAGCATGATCAGAAAGCTGAAGAGCATGGAAAGAAAGAACCAGCTCACGTAATGCCAAGCCTGCTCCAAGCCGACGATGGCCAGGGAAGCGGCCTTGTTGATGACCCGTTCAAAGGTCAGCGCCTCTTTGATCCGCTCCATGGGCAACTCCAGGTTGGGGCTGTCGGCGGCTATGCCGTCCAGGAGCGATTCTATGGCATTGAGGGTGTTAGGCAACTGGCTGGTAAACTGCTTGGCTTCGTTATATACGTTGGGGAGCCCATAGATAAAGAATGTAATTATAATGAGCAAGAATATTATGTACAGCATGACCACAAGGTATTTACGCCGTTGTTTGGTAAAACGATGTAGCCTTCCCGTAATACCATGCGTAATAAAACACATGACAAACGTTAGGAAAAAGAGACCAAACATCTCTCTCATTATATATAAAAGCGTAAAAAATGCCAGCCAAATTAATATAACTCTATTCGTTCTGGCAAATTCTATGATGCTAAAATTCATTCTAAACCCTTAAACAAGAAAAATAATGCGTTCGCAGAAACCCCAAAATTGTGAAAATGGCGAGACATAACCGCCAACAATCAATGAGTTAAAGCATCGGCAACTGGGAAAAGAGACTTATCTCGAACGCGTCAAAAATAAGCCAACGGGCCCGCGCCCAAGTTTAAGCCCAAAGAGGCGGCGCCAAGCCCGTTAACCCCTTCAGGATATAAACTATAGCAGCTACTGATTTAAATGCAATAGCTGAGGCAAGGAAATTATATGGCGGGAGTATGTTTGGGATTTCTTTGGCGGAGGCGGTAGCCTTAAGGTGGGAATCTTATTGCCAAAAATCAAAAGCCAAAATAAAAACTGGCGTTTCCGGGTTAACCGCAAACCCGGCTCCCAAGAACCAAGTCCTTTTGCCTCAAAATCCTTTACTTAATACCAAAATTTTATACCAACATAGACTAAAATTAAACCAAGGGCAACTCTTTGGGTAACTCTTTGGACGACGGGCAGTGGCGGTTGGCCTGACTGGGCCGCCCCTACAGGCCGAGGTCGGGCGCCCGGGTCCCAAGACCGAGCCCCTTGGCCTCGGCGGGCCGCCGGGGCAAAAGGCCGGCTGGGGCCGACTTAAATGACCCGGTTGATGACCACGCCGGCCGAGGCTTGGTCGGCGATTTGGGCCACCTGCCCCAAAGCGTTGTAGTTTTTGGGCAGGTAATCTCCGGCGTGGTAATTGCTTTGGGCGTCGGCCAAGGCGCTGTAGTTTTGTTTGGTCAGATCCGGTATATGGCCGTTCAGATGGCGGCCGACCGAGACCGGGGCGATTTGGGGAGTGAGATAGGTCGTCCTCTGCATGGGTCCCACGGAATTGTGGGCCATGGCCTGGGCCTCGCTGCGGGTCAGGTACTGGGTGACGTTGGTCCTCTCGCTGTGGAGGGCCGTCCTGTACGTGGCCGCCGCCCAAATGGAGGCTATGTTTCCCCTGTTGACTGGACCGATCATCTCCGGCGTCCCCTTTCACTACCGATTTTATCACAATCGGCCCCAAAAAATCCCCAAAACGGAACCGTCCGGGGCCGGTTCCAATGATTGTTTTTGGGCGGCGTAAAAAAAACCGGGGAGCCATGAACGGCCATGGCGCCCCGGCTTAACTGTGGGGACCCCGTAGCCTCCGGGTGGGGAGGCTTGGGGGTATAGGGGGTTATCTGGGCACGTCCCCGACGTGGAACTCCACCCGCCGGTTTTTGGCCCGGCCCTCCTCGGTGTCGTTGGTGTCGATGGGTCTGGATTTGCCGTAGGACTCGACTATTAGGCGGTCGGCCGGGGCCCCAAACTTAACCAGAAGTTCTTTGACCGCTTCGGCCCGCCTTCGGCCAAGATCCATGTTGTAGGCGTCCGTGCCTTTGCCGTCGGTGTGGCCGGCTATGGTGATCTGGCCCATCTGCGGGTTATTGACGATAAGTTCGGCGGCGAACTTAAGTCTGGGCTGGAAGGCCGATTTAACCTCGGCCTTGTCGAAGTCGAAGAACTGCGAGTAAGCGGCTATCCAGCAGCCGCGCTCGTCCACCGGCGCCCTTCTCGGGGTGGAGGGGCAAACGTCCCTTTCGTCGCAAACGCCATCGCCGTCGGAATCTTTGCAGGGCGGCAGGTCGGCCGGCCCAAAGATCTCGGTCATCATATTCTCAAAAGAGGTATCGGACATCAAAACGTCGCAAACGTTATAGTCCTTGCCGCCACCGGCTTTGGCAATGTCGGCGGCCAAGCGTTCGGCCGCGGACTGCCTGGTGACGTAGAAGGTATAGATCTTGGTATCTTCCCCATACTTTCGGCGTATGGCCTTGGCCTTGTCCACCGGGGCCCCGGAATCGGTAGTCTCCTCGAAGTCGGCGAACATCAACACGGCCCTGGGGCCGTTCATGACCGCCAGCTCCGCCTCGCTTGAGGTCAGGGCAAAACCGAAGGGCGAGATGGAATCGGCGGCGAAAAGCCTCCCGATGGCCCCCTCCATGGTCGAGCGGTCAAACTTGGCCGGGCCATAATACAGAGTCGTGTAATCGCTCCTGGTCCAGGCCTGTTTATAGCCAAAAACCCTCAGGGCGGCCATGTAAGGCTGGCTGGGTATGCGTTGGTTCATTCTCCTGAGCAAGGTATTGACGGCTTCCTGCTTGATCAAACCGCCGGGGCAAGCCGATATGCGCCTCATGCTCGAGGAAAGATCGGAGAGGATCTCAAAACCCTGGATTTTCATGGGCCCCACGGGTTTGCCGGGGATCACGGTTGGGACGGACTCGGCCTGGGCCGAAGGGGCCAAGGGCGGGCCTCCAGGAGCGGGCGGCTGGGCGGGGGCCTGGGACGGCAAAACCGGGACTCCCGGAGGGCCCAAAACCGGGGTCTGGCCCGGGCTGGCCCCCTGGGCCGAAGGGGCCAAAGGCGGCTCGCCCGGGGCCGGCGGCGGGGCCGTGCCCTGGGGAGGCAAAACCGGGGGCTGGGACTGGATGGCGCCCTGGGCCGATGGGGCCAAAACCGGCTCTCCGGGGGCCTGGGGAATCACCGACGGCAAGAT
>JAIRNQ010000007.1 GCA_031257955.1 Deltaproteobacteria bacterium
CCTGGCCGAGGGAAACCCCGTCCGCGAGGTCTTGCTGGCCACCGGCGGATCCCCGGAAGCGGAAACCACCTGCGTATATTTGATCGATCGTTTAAAAGATAAAGGCGCGGCCGTCACCAGGTTGGCCAGGGGCCTCCCGGTGGGAGCGGATCTGGAATACGTGGACGGCGGCACGCTCAAGCAAGCCTTGGAGTTTAGGCGAGAGGCCTAAACTGGGCAGGGAAGTGGCCGGCCAAGCCGGCGTTTTTTCTTTTATCCGTCCGCGGGGGCGGATTTTCAAAGCGATTTGTTGTCGCGTTTTGGATTGTCCATGAAAGATAAGCCTAAATCGGCCGGCCAAGCGAAGCCGGCCGGCCGTGGGCCGACCGAAAAAAAGGCGGCCGCAAAAAAAGCCCAAGCCACTCCCCGTAAGGGGCTGGGATCGGATCCGGTCCGCTCCGCTCCCCGCAACGGGGCCCAGACCATTATCGATTTTTTGGAGTCGGTCGGCGTCGATACCGTCTTCGGTTACCCGGGCGGGGCGGTCATTCCCCTTTATGACGCCCTCTACGATTCCAAGATCAGGCACATCCTGACCCGCCACGAGCAAGGGGCCATCCACGCCGCCGACGGCTACGCCCGTTCCACCGGAAAGCCCGGGGTGGTCTTCGCCACCAGCGGACCGGGGGCCACCAACCTGGTCACCGGCTTGGCCACGGCCCATATGGACAGCGTCCCCATCCTGGCCATCACCGGACAGGTGCCCACCACCTCCCTTGGGACCGACAGTTTTCAGGAAGCGGACATCTACGGGATCTCCATACCCATCACCAAATATAACTATCTGGTAAAGGATCCCCGCTCCCTGCCCGGTATCCTGGCCGAAGCCTATCGCCTGGCCGATTACGGCCGCCCCGGGCCGGTGCTGGTGGACGTCCCCAAAGACGTCCAGACCACGCTCATTAGCCCGGACAACCTTTTGCCCGACAGCGTCCCCCTTCGCTTCGGGTCGCCCTCGCCGCCGGACCCCAGGTCGGTGGAGGAGCTCATCGAGGCCTTGACCATCAGCCAGAGGCCGGTTCTTTATCTGGGCGGCGGGGCCACCATCACCAATTCCGGGGCCGATATCCTCACTTTGGTCGAGCGCACCGACATGGCCGTGGTGGCCACCCTACAGGCCAAGGGCGTCTTTCCCGACAACCATCCCCTATGCCTGGGGATCCCGGGCATGCACGGCTCCAAATACGCCAATCTGGCCATCAACGAAAGCGATCTGATCCTGGGCCTGGGCGTGCGTTTCGACGATCGGGTGGTCGGAAACGTGCGCCGGTTCGCCCCGCTGGCCAGGGTGGTTCACGTCGATATCGATCCCGCCGAGATAGGCAAGCGCCTTCCGGTGGACGTGGCCGTGGTCGGCGATCTTGGCCAAGTGCTCTCGCTGGTCTTAAAGCGCCTCGCGGACAACACCCGCCCGGCTTGGCGCGAACGGGTGGCCGAGCTCAGAAACAGCTTTCCCATGAGCGTACCGAAAGGCGGCGCCGACATCAAGCCCCAGGCGGCCATACGGGCCCTCTCGGATCGGCTCGAAGGCCAGGGCATTTTGGTAACCGACGTGGGCCAGCACCAGATGTGGGCGGCCCAGTATTTTCAGGCCAAAAAACCCAGGCATTTTTTGTCCTCCGGGGGCCTGGGGACCATGGGTTACGGGCTTCCGGCGGCCATCGGGGCCCAGATCGCTTACCCGGACAAGACGGTTTGCCTGATAGTCGGCGACGGCGGTTTTCAGATGAACTTGCAGGAACTGGGGACGGTGGCCCAATACTCGCTGCCGGTTAAGATCATGCTCATCAACAACGGTTGCCTGGGCATGGTCAGGCAGTGGCAGCAGTTTTTCTTTAACCGTCGTTACTCCCAGACCCTCTTCGATTACAACCCCGATTTCGTGGCCCTGGCCAAGGTTTACGGGCTTTGGGCCGATAGGGTGGACTTGGCCTCCCAGGTCGACAGGGGGGTGGCCAAACTCCTAGCCCAAAAGGGCCCGGCCTTTTTGGAGGTCGTGGTACCCCAGGAGGAAAACGTCCTGCCGATGATCCCGGCCGGAATGGGCCAGACCGATTTCTTCGAGACCGAGGAGGGGGGCAATTGAAAAAAATACTGTCAATAATGGTCCGCAACCGCCCCGGAGTCTTGTCCCACGTGGCCGGCTTGGTTACCAGGCGCGGGTATAACGTTGAGTCCATAGCCGCCGGTCCCACCGAAAACCCCGAGATAACCCGCATAAACCTTGTCGTTTCCGGCGACGGGCCCATCCTGGAGCAGGTGGTTAAGCAGGTCCGCAAACTGGTTGACGTCATCCTGGTGGACGATCTGACCAACGACGAGCCGGTGACCGGCGAGCTGGCCCTCATTACCATAAAGGCCCTCGGGGCCAAGCGGGCCGAGGCCCTCAACGTCATCAACCTCCTAAACCTTACCCTTAGCGACATCAAGGAAGACAGCCTGACGGTAATGGTCGCCGGGACCGCCCTCACCGTGGACATGGCCGTCAACGGCCTTAAACCCTACGGCATCCAGGCCATGGCCCGCACCGGCCTGGTGGCCCTTCCCAGGCCCACCGCCCCAACCGATTGACGAAGTCAATCGGCCGGCCAGTTAAGGGGCCGGATTGGCCTTGGCCTTTAATCGGCCCTGAGAGCCCCTCTACGGCCGTTTTCCGCCGCGACGGATATTCCCCTACCCGCGGCCCCCTAGCTTTCGTCTAGGGGGCCTCTCCGGCCGTTCTGGGGGCCTTTCCGTAAGCCTCCGCGTTCCTCTCTCCCGGCCCAAAGTCAGCGGACTTTTGCCGGGCCCTATATTCGGAGTATCCCATGTGCCCCTCGGGACGCCACGACGGGCCGGTCAAGCCGGCCAAGCACCCCAGAACCGACGACGGGGCGACCCCAAGTCCGCCCCAAAATTCGGCCCAGGCCAAGGTACCGACCAATCTCCCGGGCGATGCCGCCCGGGTGGGCCGGGTGGTCCGCGAGACCAAAGAAACCCAAATCGAGGCCACCCTCACCCTGGCCGGCGGGCGGCTCTCGGCGGATTTTGAGTGGCTGGGTTTTTTTGGCCACATGCTCAACGCCTTGGTCACCCACGCCGGCTTTGGCCTGGACCTTAAGGTTAAGGGCGACAAGTTCGTCGATTGGCACCACACCGTCGAAGACGTGGGGCTGGCCTTGGGCGAGGCCCTGGCCCAGGCCCTGGGCGATTACTCGGGCCACGCCCGTTTTGGCTGGGCCCTGGTGCCCATGGACGAGGCCTTGGCCGAGGCCGCTGTCGACGCCGGGCGGAGGCCCTACCTACATTTTGCCGTGGACTGGCCGCAGCCGGTGACCGGGACCTTCGATCTGTGCCTGGTCGAGGAGTTTTTC
>JAIRNQ010000043.1 GCA_031257955.1 Deltaproteobacteria bacterium
TGCGGCGTCTACACCGGCCCCAAGGACATCCCCACCTCGGTCATGGAAGCCTCGGCGGCGGCGGCCGCGGCCACTTCCAAGCTGACCCCGGCCAGGAGCACCCTGACCAAGGTCATAAACTTCCCGGCCCCGGTGGACGTGACCGGCGAGCCCCCCAGGATCGGCATTTTCGTTTGCCGTTGCGGCATCAACATCGCCTCGGTCGTGGACGTGGAGAAGGTGGTCGAGTTCGCCAAGACCTTGCCCTTCGTCGAGTACGCGGCGGTGACCATGTTCGCCTGCTCCCAGGACAGCCAGGAAAAGCTGGTCTCGCTAATCAAGGAATACCGGCTCAACCGCATCGTCGTCTCGGCTTGCTCTCCCAGGACCCACGAGCCGCTCTTCCAGGAGACCCTGGCCGCTGCCGGCTTGAACAAGTATCTTTACGAGATGGCCAACATCCGAAACCACGATTCCTGGGTCCACGCCAAGAACCCGGTCGAGGCCACCCGCAAGGCCATGGACATGACCGAGATGGCCGTGGCCAAAGCCGCCCTGCTGGTTCCCCTGAAGGAAAACGTCATCGACGTCGATCCCACGGCCCTGGTCATCGGCGGTGGGGTGGCCGGCATGAACACGGCCCTCACCCTCTCCTCCCAAGGCTTCAAGTCGGTAATCGTGGAGAAGGACGACAAGCTGGGCGGGAACGCCAACCGCATCCTGACCACCATCAAGGGCGAAAACGTCCACAAATACCTTGAGACCCTCCGATCCAAGATTGAGGAAGACCCCAAAATCACCCTGGCCCTGAACGCCCAAGTCGATAAGGTCGAGGGTTACGTCGGTAACTTCGAGACCACCCTGACCAACGGGGAGACGGTCAAGCACGGCGTGACCATCATCGCCACCGGGGCCAAGGAACACAAGCCCGACGAGTACCTTTACAGCCACAACCCCAACGTGGTCACCCAGTTGGAGTTGGACGAGCTAATGAAGGCCAACGACCCCAAGGTCGAGCAGTCGAGCGTCTTTACCTTCATCCAATGCGTCGGAAGCCGCGAGCCCGGTCGGATGTACTGTTCAAAGGTCTGCTGCTCCCACACCGTCCACGCGGCGGTGGAGCTGAAAAAACTGGATCCCAACAACCGGGTCTTCGTTCTCTATCGCGACATGCGCACTTACGCCCAGAAGGAGGACATCTACAAGGAGGCCCGCGACCTTGGCGTCATCTTCATTCGTTACACTTTGGAGGATAAGCCCAAAGTCACCGAATCGGGCGGTAAACTCACGGTCCAAATCGCCGACCCGGTCTCCGGCCGCAAACTGCTCATTAACCCCGACCTTCTGGTTTTGGCCGCCGCCATCGTCTCCGGCCGGGAAAACGAGCTGGCCATGAAGTACAAGGTGCCCTTGGATGAGGACGGCTGGTTCTTCGAGGCCCACCAGAAGCTCAGGCCGGTGGATTTCGCCACCGACGGCATGTTCATGGCCGGTATCGCCCACTATCCCAAACCGATGGACGAGGTCGTGGCCCAGGCCCAGGCCGCCGCCGCCAGGGCGGTGACCATCCTGACCCAACCCAAGATGACCGTGGGCGGCATCGTGGCCGAGATCAACCAGGCCAAATGCTCCGGTTGCGGCGTCTGCGTGGCCGTCTGCCCCTTCTCGGCCATTACCCTCGACGAAAAAGGCAAGAGCGTGGTTAACGAAGCCATGTGCAAGGGCTGCGGCAACTGCGCCTCCTCCTGCCGTTCGGACGCCCCCTCCCTGAGGGGCTTCACCAACGCCGGCCTTTTCGCCCAAATCGCCTCGGCTCTGTAGTCCGCCCAGCCAGAGCGCCCGTCCCACCAGGGACGGGCGATGGGCGGAATATATACAAAAAATCAGGTTCCCCGGTTATCCTTTTTTTCTCAGTCCCGGGACGAATTGAGGTTGTGTATGAGTGATTTTGAACCTAAAATCGTGGCCTTTTTCTGTAATTGGTGTACTTACGGGGCCGCGGATCTGGCCGGCGTCAGCCGCCTCGATTACCCACCGAACTTCAGGGTGGTGCGCCTCCCCTGTACTGGACGCCTAAACCCCAAGTTCATCATGGAGGCCTTTAAGCGCGGGGCCGACGGCGTTTGGGTTAGCGGTTGCCACCCGGGCGACTGCCATTACATCGCCGGCAATTACCACGCCCGTCGCAAGTTTATCCTTCTGCACCAGCTCCTGGAGAGCGTCGGCGTCGATCCCAACCGGCTCCGTTTCTCCTGGATCTCCTCGGCCGAGGCCAACAAATTCCAAGCCATGGCCAAGGACGTGGTCGAAAACGTCAAAGCCTGTGGCCCAAACACCACCTTCCGCAAGGAAGAGTTAAACCTGGGCTTGGCGGAGGTGGCCTGACATGCCCCAATTAAGTGAAATCACGAATAAAATTAGGGAAAGCGCCCGGAAAGCCTTGGAGAGCGGCAAGGCCGAGGTGGTCATCGGTTACCGTCAGGGAACCATCCCCTTGACCACGGCCCCCTTCTTCGCCCGCACGGCCGAGGAATGCGACCAGCTGGTCTGGAGCAACTTCGCCCGCATCAACTTGGCCAACTACCTCTCCGGACGGACCGGCAAGGTGGCCCTGGTGGCCAAAGGCTGCGACGCCAGAAGCGCCGTGGGCCAAGTAACCGAAAATCAAATACTCAAAGACAACCTATACATTATCGGCGTCCCCTGCTCCGGCATGATCGACAACAACCTGGTTACCGCCAAGGAACCCAGGCCCATCAGCGAGGCGGTGGAGACGACGGACGAATCCATAACTGTCAAAGGGGGAGGCTTTTCGACCGAAATCCAGAAGGCGGACGTCTTAAGGCGCAACTGCGCGACCTGCGTCAACCGCACCCCCAAGCTGGCCGACGAGCTGGTCGGTCCGGAGATTAACGGGGGCGCGGCCGACGACTTCGCCGACATCAAAGCCCTTTTGGGAAAGAGCCTTGAAGAGCGCATGGCCTACTTCAAGGATTTAATCAAAGACTGTCTGCGTTGCTACGCTTGCCGTAACGCCTGCCCGCTTTGCTACTGCCCCATCTGTTTCGTCGACGAGACAAGGCCCCAATGGCTGGGCAAGTCGACCGACTCCATGGATACCATGACCTTCCACCTCCTCAGGGGCCTCCATTGCGCCGGTCGCTGCACCTCCTGCGGGGCCTGCGAGACGGCTTGTCCGGTCAACATCAAGGTCAGGGAGTTTAACCGAGTCATGGAGTTGACGGTCCAATCGAATTGGCGATACGAGCCTGGCTTGAGCTGGGATCAGAAGCCCCCTCTCACCATGTTCCAAACCGATGACGCCGCCGACTTCATCAAATAGAAAGGCCATGGGATAAAGATGACAGAATATATAGTCAAACAGAATGCCCTGGCGGACTTTTTTAAGTCCCTGGCCTCCGGGCGCCGTCTTCTGACCCCGCGGGGCACGGGCGACAAGTGTAAGCTTGGGGAGACGCCGCCGGATCAGGTAACTTTGGAGTATACCAACACCCACCTGTCCCCCAAGTCTCTCCTCTTTCCGCAAACCGAGAGGCTGATGGCCTTCCATAACGAGCGCGACAAGCCCAACGGCTACGTTTATCAAAGCCTCGGGGACAATGGCGAGCCGACCGTGGTCTTTGGCATCCGGCCTTGCGACGCCCGGGGTATCTCCATCTCCAACAAGGTCTTCCAAAACGACCGCTTCACCGACCCGTACTGGAAGGGCAAGATAGACCAGACCGTTTTCGTGGGCCTGGCCTGCGACGCCCCCTCGCCCCAGTGCTTCTGCGCCGCCATGGGCGGATCGCCCTTCGGCGAGAGCGGGCTGGACGCCCTGGCCTTCCGCCAGGGGGGCGATTTGGGCCTCAAAACCCTGACCGACAAGGGGGCCGAGCTCATCAAGGCCGCCGGCGCCCAGGAGGCCAACCTGGCCGACGAAATCAAAAAACTGGAGGCGACGGCCATCGAGGCCCAAGGCGTCAAGGCCGACTACAAGCCCATTGACGATCTGGATCTGATGGATCTCTTCAAGGATCCCCACTGGGTCGCCACCGCCGAAAATTGCCTAAACTGCGGCGTTTGCACCTTTTTTTGCCCTACCTGCCACTGCTTCGACATCCAGGACGAGGCCAGCGAGCGGGGCGGGGTCAGGATGCGCAACTGGGACACTTGCATGAGCTGGCTGTTCACCGTTCACGGCACGGGCCACAACCCCAGGCCGACCAAAACAGAGCGGGTCAGACAGCGCTTCATGCATAAACTCAAGTACATCCCCCTAAAACAGGACGGCGTCAGGGGCTGCACCGGCTGCGGCCGTTGCGTGGCCATGTGCCCGGTGAACATCGACATCAGGTCGGTGGCCCTGAAAATGACCCAAACGGCCCCGAGCCCGGCGTGAAGAAGGTGCCAAAGTGAATAATCCCTACCTGCCATATCCGGTTCGCATAGCCGAGATTCGAGTCGAGACGGAAGACAAAAATCTCCGGACCTTCAAATTCGAATTTCTTAACCCCGAGGATGAGGGTAAATTCGCCTACCTGCCGGGACAGTTCGCCGAACTGTCGGTGCCCGGCCAAGGCGAGATCCCCATAGGGATCGCCTCCTCGCCCTCGGAGAAAGGCTTCGTCCTGTTTACCGTCAACCGAGTCGGCCAAGTCTCCAGCTACATGCACAACATGAAGGCCGGGGACGTCATGGGCATCCGGGGGCCCCTGGGCCACCCCTACCCCCTCGACAAGCTCAAAGGCCGGAACCTGGTCATCATCGCCGGCGGTTTCGCCGTGACCACCCTGCGCTCGACCATCACCTACCTCCTCCAGCCCGAGATCCGGCCCGACTACGGCAAGATCACCTTCATCTACGGGGCCCGCACCCCGGGGCTCCTCTTGTACAAGGACGAGTGGATGGCCTGGGAGAAGCGGGACGACATCGACGTTTTCGTGACCATCGACCGGGAGGTCCCGAACTGGGGCTACCGGGTCGGCTTCGTCCCGGCCGTGACCAAAGAGGTCTGCCCTCCGCCCGAAAACACCTCGGCCCTGATCTGCGGCCCGCCGGTCATGATCAAGTTCACCCAGCCCGTCCTTGAGGAAGCCGGCTACCAGGCCGAGAACATCATCATGAGCCTGGAAAACCGCATGAAATGCGGCCTGGGCATCTGCGGGCGCTGCAATGTCGGCCCGGAGTACGTTTGCAAAGACGGCCCGGTCTTTACCCTGGCCCAGCTCAACCGTCTGCCCAAAGAGTATTAACCCCCCCCGCCAAATCCCCGGCCCAGTCCCAGCCCTGGCCCATCCGGCCAGGGCCCAGTCCCAGCCCTGGCCCATCCGGCCGGTGCCCAGTCCAGCCCGGCACAGTCCCGACGCCAAGCCAAAAGAATCAATGGCCGTGGTCTGCGTCCTCGGAACTCCGAACTACAAGGAATTCTTCGCGGCCAAAACCTTCGGCACGTTACTGAAAGACATCCATGAACTGGGACAATGGCCGATAAAGCCTAACCCGGCGATAGTGGCCATGTGGATGACCTACACCAAACTCACCCAACTTGGTTTGAATGTCACGATTCTTAACGCTTGTCGCGTTAAAACCTCAAAGGACGAAAACCGACTTGGAAGATTCCAGACACCTAGTGTTACGGACGGGTCATAATGTCCAATAACCTAAAATCCCGTAAAGTTTAACATACAAAAAAATTTTTTGAAAAATCAAATTATTACTATTGACAGGCCGAATTTTGTATGGTATAGGTATTCCATACAAAGGAGGCCGCAATGGCCGGTGTTACCAAAGCATACCTAAATGGGCGTTATAGGCTTTTAAGAACCTTTTCATTTAGAGATGCCAACAATAAACCACAAAATAATAAAAAAATTATAGGAACATTTGATCCTGTAACTAATAAGATAATTTTTAATAGTTATTTTAAAACACTTATGGAGCAACAAAATGTAACATTTGATATGATTAATAGTATTGAGTGGAAAAAAATTCCAGATTTAATAAATTTTGGAACATTATCTCCAGACCATAAAAC
>JAIRNQ010000087.1 GCA_031257955.1 Deltaproteobacteria bacterium
CCCTCCTGGGCCGCATGCCCTCGGCCGTGGGATACCAGCCCACCTTGGCCACCGAATTGGGTGAGCTTCAGGAACGCATCACTTCCACCAACCGCGGCTCAATCACCTCAGTCCAGTGCGTCTACGTCCCGGCCGACGACTTCACCGACCCGGCCCCGGCCACCACCTTCGCCCACCTGGACGGAACCGTTACCCTCTCCCGGCAGATCGCCGAGCTGGGCATCTATCCGGCGGTCGATCCGCTGGATTCCACCAGCCGCATCCTGGACGCCAGCTACCTGGGACTGGAGCATTACCAGACGGCCCGCCGGGTTCAGCAGACCCTCCAGAAATACAAAGACCTTCAGGACATCATCGCCATTTTGGGGATGGAAGAACTCTCCGAGGAAGACAAGGTCACCGTGGCCCGGGCCCGCAAGATTCAGCGCTTCCTTTCCCAGCCCTTTTTCGTGGCCGAGGTTTTCACCGGCTCCCCCGGCAAATTCGTCAAAGTCGAAGAGACCGTTAAAGGTTTTAAGGAAATACTTGACGGAAAACACGACGATCTTCCCGAACAGGCCTTCCATATGGTCGGCGCCATCGAGGAGGTCCAGCAGAAGGCCGAGAAACTCCGCCAAGAGTAGCCCCGTTCAGACTGACCTGCCCATCAATGGGCCGGTCCCTTAATGGCCGGACTAAAAACCCGGCCCAACTCCGGCCGCCCGAATTTTGGCGGTCGGCCCCCGACCTCGACAACGGTAACCGGCCCCGGCCCCATTGGCCCAGGGGCGCTTATAACGGGCATAGCATGAGCGATAATACTTTCACCCTGAGCGTCGTCTCGCCGGATAGGTCCCTGGTAAACGAAATCCCGGTCATAGCCGTGGGGGCCAAGGGCTCGGAAGGCGACTTCACGGCCTTGCCCGGCCACGTGCCTTTCCTGACCGACCTTAAGCCCGCGAACATGTGGTACCGCGCCCCGGATCGTACCCAGCGGGAAATCTTTGTCAGCGGCGGCTTCGTGGAGGTTTTGCCCACCAAGGTCACGGTTTTGGCCGACAGCGCCGAGTACACCGACGAGATCGACCCAGACCGGGCCCAGAGGGCCATCCAAAGAAGACAAAACCGACAGAACGTCTTAAAGGCCATGCTGGCCAAAGGGGAGATTTCCGTGGCCCAGGGCGAGGTCGAACTCAGGAAGGTCGAGGCCAAACTTAACCGTTCCATGGCCCGCCTCAAGGCGGCCCGAAAAAACCGCTAGCCGCCCAAACTTTTGGGGCCCCCTTAAGGCGGCCCCCTGGCGCCGCCAAGGGCCTCACCAGGTACCCACGGTACCCTCCAGCCTCACTTGGTAACCCCTCGGTTCCGGGAAGCTTTTGACCAAAGGCCTCCAAAAGACAGCCAGATTCCCTGGCCAAGGCTCACTCGTCAGGAAAAGGCTATTTTGTAAAACATACTACGGGTAGATATGACTACCTTACAAATTTTTACTTGGCTCTGATCATTTAAATAAGGTCAGAGCCTTTTGATTTTTCATTTTCGGAAAAATAATCATGTTATCAATTAACGTAAATTTAATAAAAATTTTTTAAATTGATAATAAAAATTTAACAATTAATTGTCATAAAGATAGCCGCTAATAACCCTATTTTTATGTAGACATTGGCCTATAAAAATCTATAAACGTTCGTAAAAAATTTTTTCGTTTGGGTGTTGACCTTGAGGCTAAAAAGCGTTTATATACACTTTCGGCTTTGTCGGGTTCCGCTCCCCCGCCGGGCCGACAACCCCAAACGATCCCGGTCTCCCGGTCCCCCGGTCCCCCGGTCCCCCGGCCCCCCGGCCCCCCGGCGGCCGGGCCGACGAAGGACTTAACCTATGCTTCATTGTCCCCCGGGCCGACAACCCCAAACGCTCCCGGTCCCCCGGCCCCCGGCGGCCGGGCCGACGAAGGACTTAACCTTTACTTCATTGTCTCATACGGTTTCAAGCATGTATCAGTGTAAGCCCAATCGCCTTAGAACCTAAACCGGAAGCCATAAGATAGAGCGAAGATAACTAAAAATTTAGACGGGTTTTTCTCCGGGCCTTTTTCTGGGCGGTCTCCCCGCCGGCGAAGGCCAAGGAACCACAGAATGTCAACCAAAACGAAAGCCATTCTTTTATTGCTGACGGCCACCTTTATCTGGGGCGTGTCGTCGCCGATAAATCGCTACGCCCTCCAAACCATACAGCCCTGGCCGTTCACCGCCTTCAGGTATTTCTTTGGCGCCCTGGCCTTGCTCCCGCTGGCCATCCGAATGGGCCACCGCAAAGCCCCGGCCGATTACTACTTTTTAAACGTCGGCCGTTTCATGTGGGTTAAGGCCGGATTGTCCTTGGGCTTCCTGTTGGCCCTGGGGACGGGCCTCCAGATGGTAGGCCTTTCGGTCACCACCGCCAGTAAGTCCGGTTTCATCACCTCCCTATACGTCTCGATGGTGGCCATCTTTGGCTTCGTCATGGGCCAGCTCCCACGCTGGCAGGTCTGGGTAGGCTTGGGTATGTGTCTCGTGGGGCTCATATTCATCGGTAGCCAAGGCGACGAAAACGGCTTCAACTGGGGCGACGCCTTAACCCTGGTGGCCGATCTGATCTGGGCCACCCACATGATCCTCATGGGTTACTTCGCCATCCGGGTTAACCCCTGGCGATTGGTGGCCTCCCAGGCCGCCGTCTGCTGCCTCTTGGCCCTTCTCATGGCCCATGTGACAGGAACTATGTGCACCTGGGTGGAGTTTTGGCATTGCTTACCGGAACTGGCCTGGGGCGTCTGCTCGGTGAGCCTGGCCTACGTCTGCCAAGCCATGGCCCAGCTTAACACCCCCACCACGACCACGGCCATCACCCTCCAGTTTCAGCCGGTCATCGGGGCCACCTGCGGCGTTTTGTTCCTAAACGAGCCGGTTACCGCCGCCCTGATCATGGGAGCGATCCTTCTCGTCTCCGGGGCCCTGGTCGCCCAGCGGGCCGAGGATCCCGTTAAGCTTACCAAGGAACACCCCAACTACCGACGCATTTGTATAGCCAGGGTGGTGGCCGCCGTTTTGGTCGTGACCGTTTGCGGCATGTCGCTCCTCTTGACCAACCCCGAGCCTTTCTAAGCCCGCCCAAACCCTTGCCCCATACCCTTCGGGCCCATCCCCAACTTTGGCCCCGCCCCGTCCGGCTTCCTCCGACGGGGCGGCCTTATCCCCTCCTGGGACCGATAGTTCACAAATTGCCCAAGCCAAAATGTCTTCCGGGAACATGATTTCGGTTTTGGCGAAATAAAGGCCAGGCCATAGCCGCCGAGGGCGTTGCCCCTGCGGTCTTGGTCCGTTAAAAATCTACGCCCGAAATCCCCGCCAAGTCTCTCCCTCTTGGTTTTTGCCCTTATGGGACAATCACCCCCCCCAATCACCTTAATACCCTTGAATCCTACCTTACCAATAATTTAAGTAAATACGTAAATAAGTTCCCATTGTTCCCTTACCCGGTTCCGGCAACTATTGCCATTGGCCGAGTCTGTCCGATACCCCAATCGATTTATCCCAGCGTCGCCGGCCAGTCGCGGCGCCCAAAAGTGTTTGGCCGAACCCCGAACGCCAGGCCGCCCGGCCATTTTGGGAAGACAAGGCGAAATCCGCCCCGGAAACTGGCTTAAGGATTGGCCATAGCGGCCAAATCGGAGGCAACCGGCCAATGTCAAACCAAAAGGAAACCATAACGGGCCAGCTTTCGATACTGTTGGCCAGCTCGTCCTGGGCATTATGTGATCTTTTATTGATAGCGATTGCGTTTTATGGTATATAATCTAAACAAATGCCATTCGCGATCTATTAGGAACTATAACCAAAGGCACTTTTGAAAAATACCCCTCCCTAACTTCGGCCTATAGCCGATTGACATCAATTCACGGTATGATAGCCCAATTTCTTTGGGCCAATAACCGTTCCGATATTAAGTGCCTACTGTTTTCAGCCTTTTATGAAATGGGGCAATTTATGTTTGAATCGGCGAAATGCCCGAAATGCAACGCCGAGCTTCAGGTCGACTCTAGCCAGGTCCAGTTTTTCTGCTCCAGCTGCGGCACGCTCGTTACCCGCTCAGGGGCATCGTCCACGCCAAGGCCCGCGTCTGCGGGCTTGGCCGGCGGCCAGGGTAGGGACGCCAGATTGGTAATAAAGGGAAACTCCCTTTTGTCCATTAACCTAGACGAAGCGGGAACCAGCTTTCAACAAGCCCTGGACATTAACCCGACGAATTACGAAGCTTGGCTGGGTCTGGCGGGGGTCATTCTCAACACCCCCTACGAGAGCAATCTGGACACCGTTTATGATGGGCATAAACCCAGGCTAACCTTTAGGATGAAAAACTATGCGGAAACAGACGTATCAGTTGATGATATCTATAGCCTTCATTTAAATAATCCCTATATTCAAAGAGATAAACTTAAGCTCGACGTTACTGACCGTGGACCAAACACTGTTAAATTTATTCTCATAACGGAGCTAAATGAGTGGTGTTATGCTCTATTTAAAACTTTTTTTGTGCATCTAGACATTACTCATGGAAATACTACCCTCACTACTACATATAAGCATTATTCCAATCAGATAGGATTGCTGCGCTCTTTACAAGAAAGAATAACTACTTTTATTAACCCGCTTGATACATACTTAACCAACGCGCTTAAATTTGCGCCAGACTCTCAAAAAAAGCAGATCTCCGCTTCCCGAAACAGGTTTATCAACATCCCCCTTGCGCTGATACCCAATTTTATCGCCTCAACATACGAACCCAAAACGACGCCAGTCAAACGGGAAACTAAACCCAAAGCGATACCGGCCAAACCGGAAACTGAGCCCAGAAAACTTTTCGCCAAACCAGTCACTCAGGCCAAAGAGGCTTTGGCCAAACCGGAAACTGAGCCCAGAAAACTTTTCGCCAAATCAGTCACTCAGCCCAAAGAGGCTTTAGCCAAAGCGGAAACTGAGCCCAGAAAACTTTTCGCCAAACCAGTCACTCAGCCCAAAGAGGCTTTAGCCAAAGCGGAAACTGAGCCCTCGGCGGGACCGGAAACTAAGCCCGATAAACTTTCTTTCTGCCATATAGCCCTCGCCGTTTACGGCTCTTACGAAGCTCCGGAGGTTCAGGCTTTACGAAAGTTCCGCGACGAAAAATTGGCCCCCTCCCGGGTTGGCCGGTTTTTCATCAGAATCTATTACCTGGCCGGATGTGGGGTGGCCAGAACCATCGGAAAGTCGCCCAAGCTTCGAGCGGCGACCAAAACCGTCCTCGATTTTTTTGTCCGTCGCCTTTCGCCCAAACCCAAAGCTTGATTGCTCGTTCAGGCAGTACAAAAGCGTCAAATTTTTTTTCAAACCGGCCTGAAATTTGAGAGTATTGGCATCTATTTTGCATACAACCCGCCCCCTATCCTAATTTTCCAGACCGACACGGGAGGGATTTTT
>JAIRNQ010000013.1 GCA_031257955.1 Deltaproteobacteria bacterium
AACCCCGTGCGATTCGGGGACGAGCCCATCGCTGTGAAAACCCCCCTGGATTTATTCAGGGAAACGCCGAGCCAAACCACTGACCGTTAAAGTTGGGAAGGGGCGCGGGGTTGGGTTTAGTCAGAATACCTTTCCTTTTGGCCCGTCGGTGGGAGGGAAACGCTTGGGGACCAAGCGCGTAACCTCGAATTCGCGCATCCCAAGGATCATGGGCATCCCGGATCTCGAAAGAGATCCGTTTTTTTTGCCTTTTCCTCTCCCCCACCTTATTCATTATCCCTTAATATAAGCAAATTTATGTCAGGTATTAACTAAATGCCAAATTTCTCCGTTATTGAGATGTTTTTAGCTGCCGATGATGTGGTTAAGGCAGTCATGATTATATTGTTACTTGCTTCCGTAGCCTGTTGGGTCATCATCATCGAAAAAGCTATCGTCTTACGGTCCGTAAGCCGCGACGTAATTACTTTTAAGCGTCGGGCCCAAAGAATCGAAAACGACATCGAGCCGGAAGACTATCCCGGCTTCACCTCTTCGGTGGTGGAAACCGGCTTAAACGAAAGCGCGGATCGGGCCGGTAACGAAACCAGGGCCGATTACCGGGAAAGGGTCGAGCGTTCCATGCGTTCGGTCCTGGCCAGTAAAATCTACCGGTTGGAGACCCGGGTCACCTTTCTGGCCACCTCCGGTTCCACCTGCCCCTTCATCGGTTTGTTCGGTACCGTTTGGGGAATCATGAACAGCTTCATCGGAATCGCCGCCTCCGGCGAGACCACCCTTTCCGTCGTCGCCCCCGGCATCGCCGAGGCCCTCTCGGCCACGGCCATGGGATTGGTCGCGGCCATCCCGGCGGTTATCGCCTTTAACAAGGTCAACTCGACCATCAAAAAATTATCCAAGGAAGCCCAGGTGGCCATCGGTCTGGTCGGTAACAATATCGCCAGATTGGCTTTTGAAAGACGTCCAGCGTTAACTAAGGCTAACCAGTAGGGGCTAAAAATATGCAAAACACCAATACCGATGACGACAGCGACGGCATAAGCTCAATATCGGACATAAACGTAACGCCGTTTATCGACGTTATGCTTGTTCTATTGATTATCTTTATGGTTACCGCCCCGCTAATGATGGGAGGGGTCAAGATAAACCTCCCCAAAACCTCGGGCATGGCCATGGAGCGACCGGATAAGCCTCTGATCATCAGCCTGGACGCCGAGAGCAAAGTATTCGTAGACAAAGAACCAATAGACGATAGCCAAAGGACTACCAAATTTAAGACCCTGGCCTTGGAGTCCGAGACGGGCGAGGTCTTCGTCCGGGGCGACGGCGAGGTAAAATACGCGAAGATGATGGAGCTTATGAGCGAACTGGGCCAAGCCGGCTTCGCCCGGGTGACCCTGGTCACCAACGTCCTTCCCCCAACGGCGGACGGCCAAGCTCCGGCCGATCCCGGTAGCCCAAGCGCCACGGCCCCAGGCGACCTAGCCGCGCCGGGAACCGGTGCCCCCAGTTCCGGACCACCCGTGACGGGGACTTCCGGCGACGCGATCGCCCCGGCCGCCTCGCCATCGACTACCCCAGCCGATCCGCCATCGGCTACACCCGCAGCGGCCACCCCGGCGGCTTCGCCATCGGCACCCCCCGCCGAGGCCACCCCGGCGGCTTCGCCCCCGGCTAGCCCCCAGGCCACACCGGCGGCATCTCCGGCCCCGGTTTCGGCGACCGATGCCCCGCCCAACGGCTAAAACTGGCTCCGGTAACGCATATCGACTTACGTTTGAAAGGCTAAATTCAGGTTAAGGAATAATTAAGCGAATCTATGGGGAATTATTTAGCAATCAATTAATCAATTTTGGGGATTGATTTGGTGCATTAAGTGCGACCGCAAACATCACATTTACTAGAATCGAACGCTTTTTTAACGGCGATGATCGTCTCAGTCATCGCCCACGCGCTATTTCTCGTCCTGTTGATTCTACCCAGCGAAGACAGCGCCCCGATGATCCCCTTGGGCAGCATGGTCTTCGACTACGATCCCTTGGGAGGCGAGCCCGGCGGCGGCGACGCCGGTCCCATGGCCGAAGGCGAGGCCCAAGGCCCGCCCCCGGCCCCAGATCCAGAACAGCCCGTTCCCGAGACCGAGCCAGATCCCGAAATCGTCCCCGAGCCGGAACCTGAACCCATTCTCGAGCCGGAAATTATCGAGCCCGAGGATCTGACCATTATTGAAAGCTTGGCCCCCGAAGCCGAGGAAATTCCCCTGGCCCCGCCTCCCCCGCCGGAGGAAAAACCAAAACCCAAACCCAAGCCCAAGCCTAAACCCAAACCCAAGCCGCCTCCCCCAAAACCGGCTGAAAGCGTGGGCGACCAACCCGGCCAAGGGACCCAGGTCGGGGCCAGCGGCCCCGGTTCCGGCGGCGGAACGGGCACGGGGACCGGCGGGGGCGAAGGCACCGGCCGAGGCGGTTACGGCGGCGGCACCGGAAGGGGCTCCCGCGACGCCCTGGCCGCCTACAAAAGCCGGGTCAGGCAAAAGATTGTCCGTTACCGCAAATACCCTCCCTCCGCCAGGAACGATAGAATCGAGGGCACGGCCACCATGTCCTTTACCCTGAACCGTCAAGGCCAAGTCATCGCTTCCAGGTTGGTCCGGAGTTCCGGTTTTCCCGTCCTGGACGACGAAGCCAGGGCCCTAATCCAACGGGTCAACCCCTTACCGTCTTTTCCCAAGGAACTGACTATCAGCACCCTGGAACTGACCGTGCCCATACAATTTACCATGCGCTGACCGAGAGCCGAAGGACCGAAGGGCACCCGGGCACCCTTGTCACTTGCGCCCTTGGCGCGCCTTTTCGCCCCAGGGCTCTCGGCCAAACATGGAAAACGGGACGGGTAATAACCGCCGTAGGTTCCGCGGGCTATTATTATCCGGCGCGAGATGAATGAAACGCAAAAAAACTGCCTCAACATCACACCTAATTTTGACCAAATTTGGTAGCGACGAAGAGGCAATCTTTAAAGGCCACATCCACCATTAAAACTTTCCAAACCTCTATTTATCCCGTTCAAGACCTACTTTAACCATTTTAAAACTTCTTGATAATTCCCAAAGTTGGCTAAAATAATTATAAGACCAAAAGCTGTATCTGTTTGAATCTATAGGATAGGCGTTGAAGGGTTTTTTCCTCAAACAATTCAATATAGGCGGGCCCTGAACGATTGCGAATTTTGGATACACCAAATGCCTGAGTTCTTACACTGTTCCTAAGGCTTAAGAACTCTCGACACAGTCTTTCCTATTCTTTAGCCTTGCCCGCTCTCGCCGACTTGATCGGCCTCGTTGGCCTTACCGCCGTTTTAGGCTCGCTTGGATCCGGGCCATCAACCGACTTAAGCGTGACCGAGGTTTTTGGTTTCGGGCTTGTGACTGGCTTAGGCCCGAAAGCTGCCTTAACGGTCTTGCCATGGTCGTAAACCGCTAGCCCCAGATCGATAATATCCTAAAATCCCGAGGCGTTTTCTTATACAAATTTTGCGGAAAGGCAAATTAACGACTTATACTATTATAACCGTGACTAATTATCATATAAACATAAAATTATAATATTAAGAAATA
>JAIRNQ010000124.1 GCA_031257955.1 Deltaproteobacteria bacterium
CCTCGCCGCTGCCGATGGCCCAGCCGTATTTGGGGTCGTAACCCTCGTCCCACCAGCCGTCCAGTACCGACAGGTTCAAGACGCCGTTGGCCAAGGCTTTCATGCCCGAGGTGCCGCAGGCTTCCAGGGGACGGCGGGGGTTATTGAGCCAGACGTCGGCCCCGCAGGTGAGCATTGAGGCCAAGTAGATGTTGTAGTTCTCGATGAAGAGGATGCGGTTGTTGAAGCGCTCTTCCCTGGAGAAATGAATGACCCGTTTGATAAAGGCCTTGCCGTCGTTGTCCTGGGGGTGGGCCTTGCCGGCGATGATGATCTGGACCGGCTTTTCGGGGTTGTTGAGGATTTGGGCCAAGCGGTCCGGGTCGGAAAAGAGAAGGGTGGCCCGCTTGTAAGTGGCAAAGCGGCGGGCGAACCCGATGGTCAGGGTGTCCGGGCTAAAGAGTTCCATGGACTTCTGAAGGACGTCGGCCGTGGCCCCCTGGCGCTTGAGCTGGCGGAAATGGGCCCGGCGGGCGTAGGCCACCAGACGCTCCCGACAGTGGCAGTGGGCCCGCCACAATTCGGAGAGGGGGATCTGGCTGGCGAACTCCCAGATGCGCTTGGGATCGGGCTCGAGGGACCAATCCTGGCCCAGATAGCGGGAGTAGAGCCTGGAGATCTCCCTGGAGGTCCAGGAGGAGGTGTGGATGCCGTTGGTGACCGAGTCGATGGGCGTGTCCTCCACCGGGGTCTTGGGCCAGATGTTTTGCCACATGTGGCGGCTGACCAGGCCGTGGAGCTTGCTGACTCCGTTGGCGTGGGCCGAAAGGCGCAGCGAGAGGGGAGTGACCCCGAAGGGCTCGCCGTCGTCTCGGGGGTTAACCCGGCCGTAGCCCAAGAGGACCGGCCAGCTGATGCCCAGTTCCTTGGCGTATTCCTCGAAGTAGGCCCGGGCCAGATCCGGGGCGAAGGTGTCGTTGCCGGCCGGTACCGGGGTGTGGGTGGTAAAGACGGTCGAGGCCCTGACCACTTCCCGGGCGGCGTCAAAAGAAAGGCCGTGGTCCTTGCGCAAGAGGTTAATGCGTTCCAGGGCCGAGAAGGCGCTGTGGCCCTCGTTCATGTGGACCACGGTCGGGGTGATGCCCATGGCCTTAAGGGCCCGGATCCCGCCCACGCCGAGGACCAATTCCTGGCGAATGCGCATTTCCCGGTCGCCGCCGTAAAGTTGGCCGGTGGTGCCCCTGATGTCCGGGGGATTCTCGTCCAGATCGGTGTCCAGAAGGTAGAGGGGCACCCGGCCCACCTGAACCTTCCAAACGTAAATGGCCGCCGACCGTTCCTTGAACTTGACGTAGACCTTGATCGGTTGGCCTTGGGCGTCCAGGACCTGGTTCATGGGCATGGTGTCGAAGGCGTTGGCCGGGTAAGACTCCATCTGCCAGCCGTCGTTGTTGAGGTACTGCTGGAAGTAGCCTTCCTGGTAGAGGAGGCCCACGGCCACCAGGGGGATATTGACGTCTGAGGCCGACTTGAGGTGGTCGCCGGCCAGGATGCCCAAACCCCCGGAGTAGATGGGCACGCAGGTGGTCAGGCCAAACTCGGCCGAGAAGTAGGCCACGGTGGTGGTGTCGGACTCCTGGGGCGGGGCCTTCATGTAAAGGTCAAAGCGGTGGGACAGTTCGTCCAGTTGGGAGAGGAAGCCCGTGTCGACGGCCAGCTCGTCCAGGCGCTTTTGGTCGACCAGGCCCATCAGCAGGACCGGGTTGTTGCCCGACTCCGACCAAAGTTTGGGGTCGATCCTCTGGAATATGTCTCGCATTTCCGAGTGCCAGCTGAACATGACATTGTAAGCCATGCGTTTAAGCGGCAGGAGCCTTTCCGGTATCCTGGGGATGACCTTAAATTCCCGTTTGGCCTTCATTGTTACTCACCCAAATGAAACCGACGATTATAGTCGGGGTAGGAATGCGGTTCCTGCCTGGCGCCGAATCCGCGTCTGTCAATATGAATCCGCTTCGGGGCGGGATTTTGTGGTTGCGAGCGTTTGTTTGTTGCAGGCCTTAAAGAAATACGTAGCCCCGCGCCCCCGATTGGGCACCGGGCTGACAGATCTTTTTTTTCGGCCTTGAAAAGGGGGCGAGGGGCCCCGCCCCAGGGGGATTCCGTCAAGGGGAACGGAATCCATTGTAATCTTTACCGGGCCGGGACTCAACAGAATTGTCGTTGGACCCTTTGCGGCCGGTAGGTGCCCGGCTTGGTCCGGCTGGCTGGGGGAGAAAAGCCTTGGTGTAGGGCTTTTTAGGGACTGTTGCGGTGATAATTTAGCCAAGCCGGCTATGTGGTGAGAACTTGAGTATTAAAGTCTTAAAAATATCACGCTAATAAGATTTCATACGTACCCCATGAAGAATAATAGCATTTTGACGTGGCTTGGTCAAGCAAAACGCAGCGTAAAAAATCAAATATTTTGGAATCGGTGGGGGTAAGGCCTAGATTTTGGGACATAATTTGGCCATTTTTGGCGGTTGTGGGGATATTGCCCGGGTTTTTGTCCCGGCCATGGGTTTTAAATTAGTGGACCTCCCCCGGGCCCGGGCCCGGAGTCGCGGGAGGCGGTCGGCTTGGCTGAGGGGCCCGGGGTATCGGGGGGGGTTAGGGTTGGCAGAGGGCCCGGGGGAGGTCGGGGTGGCGGCGGCGGAAGTCGGCGCCCAGGCGGTCGGCTTGGCCGAGGGCGGCGTGGACCGAGTCTTTGGTGACCGGGAAGGGTTCGGCCTCGACGCCGGAGTTGCCGTCCAGGATACGGCCGGAGATTAGGGAGAGGTTTTCGGGGCTGGGGTGGAGGCCCATATCGGCAAAGGTCAGCGGCAGCCCCACCCGGCCCATAAAGTCCAGGATGGGGTCGATTGTGGCTGTCTGGGCCCGTTCCAGGGCCAACTGGAAGAGGATGCCAAAGGCCACCACCTCGCCGTGGTAGAGGCGGGAGGAACCGGGGATTTCGTGGATGCCGGTGTGGAGGGCGTGGGCCCCGGCGCAGCCGTTGTTCTCGAAGCCCAGGCCGGATAGGAGAATGTTGGCCTCGATTACGTCTTCCACCGCCTCGGTCAGGCGACCGGCGGCCAGATCGGCGACGGCGGCCAGGCCCCGGTCCAGAACGGCCCGGTGGCAGGCCTCGGCCACGGCCCGGCCGGCCAGGGTGGGGCGATAGCCGGGACCGACATAGTTGCGGGTGCCGGAGAGGGCGTTGGCCTGGGCCTCAAAATTGGTGGAGAGGGCGTCGCCGATGCCGGCCACGAATAGGCGGAGAGGGGCCCGGGCGATGAGGGCCGAGTCGACCAGAACCAAATCCGGGGCGTGGGGAAGGGTCTGGCAGCGCAGGTGGCGGCCGTCCGGGTGGTAGACGACGCCCATGGCGCTGACCGGGGCGTCGGTCGAAGCCGAGGTTGGGCAGATTATGACCGGTTTTTGGAGAGCGTGGGCGGTCAGTTTGGCGGCATCCAGGGTCTTCCCTCCGCCCAAGCCGCAAACGGCCCCGGGGCCGATTGGCCCGGCCCGGGCGATGAGGTTGTCTATCTCGGCCAGCGAGCATTCCCCGCCGAACTTATGGAAGATCGCCTTCAGGCCGGATCCGGCAAAGTGGCCTTCCAGCTCGGCCGAAAGGCCATCGAAAAGAAAGGGGTCGATTACGGCCAGAAGGTTGGGACCGAAGGCCTTGGCCTGGCCGGGCAGGCCTTTTAGGGCCCCTGGGCCCTGGACGTAACGGAAGGGCGCGCCGAAACCTCGATATGCGCTCATTTAATCCAATCCTTAACGACCGACCTTGGGGGTAGGGGCCGGGTGCCGGCCCTCACTGGGGTCGGTATTCGGTGCCAACCCGGCGGCGGATTTCCCGGTAGTCGAAGTGGAGGCGGAAATTTAGTTGGCTGAATTCGGTCAGTTCCGGCGGGAAGGCCGTGTAGGGGGCGGCCCCGCGCAGGGCCTC
The DNA here is from genome assembly GCA_031257955.1 of Deltaproteobacteria bacterium. GTDB lineage: Bacteria > Desulfobacterota > Desulfarculia > Adiutricales > Adiutricaceae > JAIRNQ01. Next base: position 3,959 of record JAIRNQ010000124.1, read on the forward strand.
CATGGCGGCGAAATCCAAGGCCGAGCTGTTGGAGCTTTCCTCGACCACGATGGAGAGGATCTGCCCCTCCCGGGAAACGGTCATGACGGCGATGAAGCGGCCGGGCTTAAAGTTGCTCCGGGCTTCCGGGGGGAGTATCCAGTGCCTGGCCACGGCCGAGCGGACGTAGGTCTCGTAGGACTTAAATTCCGGGGCCGTCTCTTCGAGGCTGACGGTATTGTCGGGCATTTCCGGGAGAGGGGTCGGGCCCTGGCCGTCGCTTTCCACCAGGTTGGCCGAGGGGGCCATGGGCGGTATGGGCGCCTCCTCCGGAGGCGCCGGCTGGTCGGTTGGGGTCTCCGTCGGAAGGGCTTCCGGACTAATGGCCTCGGGCGAGGCCCCGGTAGCGGTCGCTGGTTCGGCCTCCGGCCCGTCCGGCGGGCCGGTCAGTTCCAGGGCCAGCTCGAGGTAGCGTTCCTCGGGCAGCTCAAAGTTTAGATCGGCGTAGCGTTGGCTCAGGCCCAGATGGCCCCAGAGGAGAAAAAAACCCAGGTGTAGGACGGCGGCCAGGAGAAAAAACAGGGCCAGGCGACCGCGATCGGAGGCGGTGGGTAGGGCCCGCGGCCCATCAAGGTCTGTGGCGAGTGCGTGTCCCATTCTGGCCTTGGCGGATGAGGTTTGGGCCCTTCCCCTCAGCGGGAGGGGCCCTCGGGGTTAACCCAAAGGGCGTCGTCGCGTTCGAACCACCAGTCGTCCGGGCCGGAGGCCAGGATTTCTTGGCAGAGCTTTTGGCCCTCCGGGGTCTTGAGGCGTTTGGTGGCGTAGCCCAGCCAGTCGCCGGCCGGATCGTGGCCGTGGGCTTGCAGAAGCCTAAGCTCCAGGATCATGTCCAGCTGGTCGGCGTCGGCGGCCAGACGGGCTTCCAAACTTTCCCCGTTTAGCCACTCCTCGTTTAGGCCGCCCAGCTCGGGGGCGAAAGGGAGACCCTTTATGGCGTCCGAGAAGGCCTCTTTCTCGAGGGCCTTGACATAGCGTTTGTTGACGTAGTTTAGATCCCCGGTTCGGGCCTCGGCCAGATCGTGGAAGAGGGCCAAGAGAAGTAGCCGCTCCATATTGGCTTGGCCGTTAAGGCGGCCCAGGGCGTAGGCGATGGCCGCCACGCCAAAGGTGTGCCCGGCCACGTTCTCGGCGCCCCGGCCCAGGAATTGGTAGCCGGTCCTGGGGGCGCGTTTGAGCGAGGCCGCCTCGAAGAGAAAGTCGGATAGGCGGCTCAAGGGATCGTCCTTTCCGGCGACCGACCGGGCCGGCCGCGAGTTTTGGTCCTCCCGGCGCTTGGGCCTTTGGCCCGGCGCAAGGGCAAGGTCGCCTGGCTTTGGGGGCCCCGTTATCGCTGGCGGGCCTTCAGGTAGGGCTTCAGGTAACGGCCGGTGTGGGAGGCGGCCACGTTGGCCACCTCCTCGGGCGTTCCTTGGGCCACGATTTGGCCGCCGCCCTCGCCGCCCTCGGGGCCGAGATCGATGATATAGTCGGCGTTTTTGATGACGTCCAGGTTGTGCTCGATGACGATGACGGTGTTGCCCTTATCGACTAGGCTCTGGAGGACCTCCAGGAGTTTGTTGATGTCGTCGAAATGCAAGCCCGTGGTCGGCTCGTCCAGGACGTATAGGGTATCCCCGGTATCCTTGCGGCTCAGTTCCTTGGTAAGCTTTATCCTCTGGGCCTCGCCGCCGGAGAGGGTGGTGGAGCTCTGGCCCAAGCGGATGTATCCCAGGCCCACTTCCTGGAGGGTCAGGAGCTTTTCGCGTATGGGCGGGACGTGGGTGAAGAGCTGGGCGGCCTCGGAAACGGTCATGTTCAAGATGTCGGCGATGGAGGCCCCGCCGTATTTAATGTCCAGGGTGTCCCGATTGTAGCGCAGACCTTGACAGGCCTCGCAGCGGACGTAAACGTCGGGCAAAAAATGCATCTCGATCTTGATTATTCCGTCGCCCTCGCATTTTTCGCAGCGCCCTCCGGCAACGTTAAAGGAGAAACGCCCCGGGGCGTAGCCCCGGGCCCGGGCCTCGGGCAACTGGGCAAATAGCTGCCGGATGGGGGTAAAGATACCGGTGTAGGTGGCCGGGTTGGAGCGGGGGGTGCGCCCGATGGGGCTCTGGTCGATGTCGATGACCTTGTCCACGTACTCCACGCCCTCAAGGGAATCGAATGGGGCCGCCCGGCTCATGGAGCGGTGCAGTTTTTTGGCCAAGGCGTTGTGGAGGGTCTCCAGTACCAGCGTGCTTTTACCGGATCCCGAGACCCCGGTCACGCAAATAAAGACCCCCAAAGGAAAGTTGACGGTTAAGTTTTTTAGGTTGTTGCCCCGGGCCCCTTTGAGGGTCAGTTTTTTATTGCCGAGGCGGCGTTTTTTGGGTAGGCCCACGCTCTTGACGCCGGTCAGGTACTGGCCGGTCAGCGACCCTCGATTGGCCAAGAGTTCCGCCGGGGAGCCCTGAAAAATCAACCTACCGCCGTTCTCGCCGGCCCCGGGGCCCAGATCCAAGACCACGTCGGCGCTCAGGATGGTCTCGGCGTCGTGTTCGACCACGATGACCGTGTTGCCCAGATCCCGCATGCTCTTGAGGCTTCCCAAGAGTTTTTCGTTGTCCCTCTGGTGAAGGCCGATGGAGGGTTCGTCCAGCACGTACATGACCCCGACCAACTTGGAGCCGATTTGGGTGGCCAGGCGGATGCGCTGGGTTTCGCCGCCGGAAAGGGTGGCCGAGCCCCGGCTCAGGCTCAGGTAGCCCAGGCCGACCGAGTGCAGAAAGCCCAGCCGGTCCCGAATCTCCTTAACCACCCGGCGCCCGATAGACAGCTCCCGCTGGTTTAATTCGACGTGGATAAAGAAGTCGAGGCACTTGGCGATGTTCATGTCGCAAAGCTCTTTTATGCCCACCCCGGCCACGGTAACGGCCAGGGCCTCCGGCCTCAGCCTAGCCCCGCCGCAAGACGGGCAGTCCAGGTAGCGGATATACTCATTTAAGGCATCCTTCTGTGACTGTGACTCGGTGCTCTTGAAGCGTTGCTCCAGTTTGGGGATAACCCCTTCGTAGTATTTGGAGTAGGAGAACGACTGGCCGGAGCAATCGTAGACGTGGGTGAACTTTTCGTTGCCGTTCCCGTAGAGGATGAAGTTTAGGGCTTCCGGCGAAAGTTCATTGACCGGGCAGGTGGAGTCGTAGCCGGCCGACTTCATGGCCGAACACAATTGGCTTTGGTACCAACCGCCGAAGCCCCGGTACAAGGGGACCACCGCCCCTGTAATTACCGACAACGAACGGTCGGGGATGATAAGATCGGGATCGAAGAAAAGTTTGGCCCCGAGCCCGTCACATTGGGGGCAGGCGCCCTGGGGGGCGTTAAAGGAGAAGAGCTGGGGGGTCAGCTCGGGAAACGACAAACCGCAGCGGTCGCAGGCGAAGCGCTGGGAAAAAAACAGTTCCTCCACCGGCTTGGATTTTTCGTCGTGGATTACGGCAATCAAGGTCCCTTCGGAAGTTTTAAGGGCCAACTCCACCGAGTCGGTTAGCCTCCGGCCCAGATCTTCCTTGATGACCAGCCGGTCGACGACCACCTCGATGTCGTGTTTCTTTTTTTTGGCCAGGGTGATTTCCGACCCCAGCTCCTTGACCTCGCCGTTGATCCTGACCCGGACAAAGCCGTCTTTGCGGAGGGAGTCGAAAAGCCTTTGGTGCTCGCCCTTGCGGTTTTCGGCCAACGGGGCCAGGATCATGATCCTGGTGCCCGTCGGCAGGGACAAAAGCTTGTCGACGATCTCCACCGGCGTCTGGGTTTGTATAGGCAGGCCGCAAACGTGGCAGTGGGCCGTCCCCACCCGGGCGAAGAGAAGCCTTAAGTAATCGTAGACCTCGGTGGCCGTCCCGACGGTCGAGCGGGGGTTTTTGCTGGTAGTCTTCTGCTCTATGGAGATGGCCGGGGAGAGGCCCTCGATCAAATCCACCTCGGGTTTGTCCATCTGGCCCAAAAACTGCCGGGCGTAGGCCGAGAGCGACTCCACGTAGCGCCTTTGCCCCTCGGCGTAGAGGGTGTCGAAGGCCAGCGAGGATTTGCCCGAGCCCGACAGGCCCGAGATGACCGTCAGGGAGTTTCTGGGGATGTCCACGTCTATGTTTTTTAGGTTATGCTGCCTGGCCCCCCGAATGATAATGGCCCCGTCGTCCTTGTCCCGGCCGGGCAAGGGCAGGGCTTTGGTCGGCCCGTCCGGTAACCCCGGGCCTAAGCCGGCGCCGGGGACCTTCTGGCCAAGGACGGTAGCGCTAAGGCTGGTCTCACTTTCTAACTGGGCTTTGGGACGGGCGGCCATCAGACGGCCTCCATGGCGACGGCGTCCGTCCCGGCGAACCAGCGCAGGGCCAGCTCGTAGGAGCGGGGGCCAAAGCCGGCCACCAGTCCCACGGTCGCCCCGGCCAGGAAAGAGCGGTGCCTGAAGTCTTCCCGGGCCGCCGGGTTGGTCAGGTGGACCTCGACGACCGGCTTGTCTATGGCCAGAACGGCGTCCCTCAAGGCCAGGGAGGTGTGGGTATAGGCGGCGGCGTTAAGTATGGCCCCTTGGAAGTCCCGGCCGGCCCGTTGGACGGCCTCGACCAGCTCGCCCTCGTGGTTGGACTGAAAAAACTCCACCTCCAATCCCATCTCCCGGGCCAGACCGGCCAGCTCGCGGTTTATCTCTTCCAGGCTCTTGTACCCGTAGCGTTCCGGCTCCCGTTGGCCGAGCAGGTTGAGATTTGGCCCATTTATAACCAAAATTTTATTCAAAAATCTGTTCGAATTTTTATTCGATGTTCTGGTCATTTAAATCCCTTCAATGATTTTTTATTTCCTGATAAGATTAATTGGGGATAATTTGGATGTCTTCTTTGGAAGGAGAATCGGCCCCTCCCGACGGCTGGCGCCGCCGGGCCAAAATCGGTCCAGTCCCGACGGAGGATTATACCACGACTTGGGCCAGGCCCAGATCCCAAGCCCCATATCCCCCATATCCCATATCGGGCCGCCTTTAAAGCCTGGGGCCTCTCAGGCCGGCGGCCATTTGGCCGGCCCGGCCAGGCAAAAGTCGGCCAGGACGATCAGGCACATGGCCTCGGCCACCGGGGCCAGGCGCGGCGAGAGGCAGGGGTCGTGGCGCCCGCCGGTGGCCACCTTCACCGGCTGGCCTTCGAGATCCACCGAGTCCCCGTCAATGGCGATTGAGGGCGTGGGCTTGGCGAAGAGTCTGGCCGTGAGCTCCCGTCCCGTGGAAATGCCGCCCAAGACGCCCCCGTGGCGATCGGAGAGGGGTCCCTCGGGACCCATGGGGTCGTTGGCCTCGGAGCCCAGCATGGCCGAAAGGGCCAAGCCCTCGCCGAATTCTACCGCCCGGACGGCCCCGATGGAAAAGAAGGCCCGGCCCAGCTTGGCCTCAAGCTTGTCGAAAACCGGATCGCCCCAGCCGACCGGAAGGCCCCGGGCCGAAAGCTCCACCGCCGACCCGATGGAGTCGCCGTCTTTCTTGGCCCCGGCCACCGCCGCCTCGGCTTGATCGTAGAGATCCGGGTCCAGAAACCGTAAGGGGTTGCTCTCGGCGAAATCCCAATCCCGCTTTATCGCCCGGACCGGGCCCAGGGCCAAACTGGCCGCCCGCGCGGTAACCCCCAAGGGTTTTAGCAACGCCCTGGCCACGGCCCCGGCGGCCACCCGGGCCACGGTTTCCCGGCCGCTGGAGCGCCCGCCGCCCGGCTGCGGGGTCAAGCCGTATTTTTTAAAATAGGTCCAGTCGGCGTGGCCAGGCCGAAAGATCCTGGAGATGGCGGCGTAGTCCCCGGATCTGGCGTCCCGGTTTCGGATCAACACGGCCAGCGGGGCCCCGTTGGTCAGTCCCCCCTCGGTCAGGCCCGACAATATCTCCGGCTCGTCGCTTTCCTTTCTGGCCGTGGCGTATGGCGATTGGCCCGGCCGCCGGCGCTCCAGATCCCGTCTTAGATCCTCAAGCCCCAGGGCCAGCCCGGCCGGAAGGCCGTCGATGACCACCCCCAAGGCCGGTCCATGGGACTCGCCAAAGGTCATGACCCTAAAGTGTCGGCCAATTAAGCTCCCCACGCCACCACGCTCCTCTCCATGAACCCTAATCGGGTTCCCGGCTTACGCCCCCGGACCGACCTGACCGAAGGCGGTCGGGCCGGCTCAAGCCTCTCGCGCGTCTTTCGACAGCCCCCGGACGGCCTCCAGGATATCGCCGACCGGGACGGAGGGATCGACGACGCTCTCGCCCGGGGCCTTGAGGGCCACAAACTTTAGCTGGCCCCCGCGGATTTTTTTGTCGAAGCCCAAAAGCTTGGCCGTCTCGGCGTCCGGGGGCGGGTCCGGGAAGGCGCCGCCGGCCAAGCGGCGACAGACGCCGATGGCGTTTTTGGCCAGCTCCGGGTCGAAGCCGTGACGATCCCGCGAATAGATAAGGGCCACGGCCAAACCCAGGGCCACGGCCCGCCCATGGCTTAGGTGGGGCGCGTAGAAGCTCTCCACGGCGTGGCCGTAAGTGTGGCCAAGGTTTAGGACGTCCCTAAGGCCCAGTTCCTCCCGCAGATCCTTGGCCACCAGGTTGGCCTTGTGGCGGGCCGAGTCGTGGGCGATCTGGGAGAGGAGCAGCAAGTCGCCGGCCAGAACGTTGTTGATTTGCCGGGCGATCATGGCCTGAAGGATAGGGTCGAAGAGAAGGGCCGTTTTGTAGGCCTCGACCAGCCCTTCGCGCCAGAGCTCGCCCGGAAGGCCGCGCAGGACCAGGGGATCCAGCCAGACCTCCTTGGGCAAATGAAAGAGCCCGACCTGGTTCTTGGCCCCGGCCAGATTGACGGCGGCCTTGCCGCCGATGGCGGCGTCCACGGCGGCCAGCAGGGTGGTCGGGACGAGGATGAGGTTTAGGCCCCGGCGGTAGAGGCCGGCGCACAAGGCCCCCAAATCGGTGAGGCTCCCCCCGCCCCGGACCAGCAAATAATCGGAACGGTCCAGCTTGGCTTCGGCCATGGCCAGAAGGACGTCGGTGGCCTCGGCCAGGGTTTTGGCCTCCTCGCCCCGGTGTTTGGCGTAAACGACCGGCACGTCGGCCAAGGCCCCGTTAAAGGCGTCGGGCTCGTCCCTAAAGCGGTGGTCCATCAGGACCATGGCCTTGGAGGGTCCGAGAATTTCGCCCAAAAGTTGGGCCGCGCCGGAAGCCGGGGCGTAGGTGCGGATCAGGCAGGTTTTGCCCTCGGCGGAAAGCTCGAAGGGCTCCTGGTACAAAATAAAGTCCAGGATGTTGTCCCGGACCTTGGAAGGGGAGGGCAAGGCCGAGAACTCGGCCCCGCATTTGGCGTAGAGACCCAAGCGTTTGGCGTGGAGGGCCTTGAAGGCCACCGGGTCGGCGGCCAGGGGCCGGCAGCCGCGGTTTTCGTCGTCGACCCTTTCCCAGGCCGCCTCGGCCGGAAGGTTAAGAAAAAACGTGAGGGCGCCTTTAAGTATGTCGCAATTGTATTGGCTTTCGACGATACCGCCGCCGGTGGCGATGACTTTGGGTTGGTCTTGGCCGTTCAATTTTTTGAGTAAGCCGGTCTCGGTTTGCCGAAAGTAGGCCTCGCCGCTCTCGGCAAAGACCTCGCTGACGCTTTTGTTGTGGTACTTGGTCAGCTCGGCGTCCATGTCCACGAAGGGTCGGTTCAGGGACTCGGCCAATAGCCGCCCGACCGTGGATTTGCCCGAACCCATGAAGCCGGTCAAAAAAATATTTTTTTCCGGGTAGGTTCGGTCGGCCTCCCGGCTCAAAGTGGATATCCCAAATAGTTTATGGTCTTTCACAAAAATCCCATTCCTGGGGTTGGTCCGCCTTTGGCCGCCCCAACCCCTTTAGCCCCCAGCCCTTTTAGTCTTTGGCTTTGCTGAGTTGGCGGTAGGCCGGCTAACCGCCAGCCCCTTTGGACCCCAGCCCCTTTGGACCCCAGCCCCGTTGGTTCTTGGCTTTGTTCAGTAGCAGTAGGCCGGCCACCAAGCTATCGTGGAAGACCGAAATGTTCACGTCGTGGCCCGTCCAGATTTTAAAAGAACGATGGGCCTGGTGGGCTAGCATGGCCTGACCGTTTTGGTACGTACCCTCGGCGTTGTCGGACAGTACCTTGAAGTGGTTCCCCTGCCGGGCGTAGTTGACGTCGATGACCATGGCCCCATCTTTAAGGGGCACCAAGGGCGGCTTGCCGTTGAACTCGGCGGGGGTGGAGGCCGTGGTGGCGTTAACCAACAGATTGAAGGGCCCGCTTTGCCCAAGCCTCTCCCAAGAGGTGGTCCGTAGTCCGAATCGGTCGGCCACGACCTCGGCCTTGGCCGGATCCCTGGCCGTCAGGAGGGGTTTATAGCCGCTCCGCTGGAGGGCCACGATGACCGCCTGCGAGACCCCGCCGGCCCCCAGGACCAGCGCCTTGGTATCTTCCGGGGCCGGGGCCCCGTCGTCCAAGTAGGCGTCCTGGAAGCCCAGGGCGTCGGTGTTGTCGCCGCGAAAGCCCTTATCGTCCGGAATCAGGGTGTTAACCGAGCCCACCGTCTTGGCCTCTTGCGACAAACCCGTAAGGTGCTCGATTACGGCGATCTTGTGGGGGTTGGTGACGTTTAGCCCCAGGAAACCGCGTTTCCAGAGAGAGGCCAAGATTTTGGGAAGCATTTTCCCGGAAAGATTCAGCACTTCATACTTACCCACAAACTGTAGGCTTTGCAGGGCGGCCAAGTGCATCATGGGGGAGGGCGAGTGGATAACGTTGGGCCCACCCAATAGGCCCAGGTACCATATTGCGGACCGTTCGTTCGATTCTGTCCGGCTGCTCATGCTTGCGTCAAGTCCTTTGCTTTAAAAGTTTAAAAAGTTTCACCCGTGCCCAACCCCAACGGCCCGGGGCCGCATGCGGCCCCGGGCGGCCGCGCCCCCCTTACGGAAGGCTTTTGGCCTACGCCTGCCCGGAGTCGTCTCGCCAGAGGGAGTTAAGATCGGCGTCGAAGGTCGGGTAAGAGATGGCGATGGATTCCCGGCCCAATATGGGCAAATCGGCGCCGGCCGCCTTGAGGGCGATGGCCAGGGTCATGGCCAGTCGGTGGTCGGATCCGGAATCGAGGCTCTCGGGGAGGATGAAGGAAGTCGGCCCGTCGATGATCAGATCGTCGCCGTCGGCGTTGGCCCTGGCCCCCAGGGCCCCCAGCTGGTGGCGTATGCCCATCAGGCGGTCGGTTTCCTTAACCCTTAGCTCGTCTACCTGACGGAAGACGGTCCGGCCCTGGGCCTGGGTGGCGGCCAGGGACAGGATAGGGATCTCGTCGATCAGCGACGGGATCTCTTCCTCGGTGATTTCCGTGGCCCTAAGGGGCCCGTCGTGGCTGACGGTAACGTCGCCGGTCGGCTCGGGCGTGTCGGCCACCATCGTCAGGCTCACCTTGGCCCCCATGCGGTCCAAAACCCGCAGGAAGCCCGAGCGGGTCCGAGAGAGAAGCAAATTTTGGGCGGTCACCCGGCTGCCGGGGATCATGGCCGCGGCCACCAGGAAAAAGGCCGCCGCCGAGGGGTCGGCCGGGGTGGTAAAGCGTTTGGGTAGGGTAAGCCCCACCGGGGCGACCGTGGCCGTGAGTTCCTGGACGGCGATTTGGCCACCGAAGTAATTAATTAGGCGCTCGGTATGGTCCCGGGTGGCGTGGGGCTCGGTAACCGAGGTTTGCCCGGCCGCTTGGAGGCCGGCCAGCAATATGGCGCTTTTAAGTTGGGCGCTGGCCGTGTTCATCCGGTAGTCGATGCCGGTAAGCGGGCCTCCCCAAATGGTTACCGGGGGCCGGCCGTTGAGGGTCTCTATCTTGGCCCCCATGAGCCGCAAGGGCTCGGCCACCCTCTCCATGGGCCGGCGCCGCAACTGGGTATCCCCGTCCAGAAGGTACTTGCCGGGTCGGGCGCTCAAAATGCCCATGAGGAGCCTTATGGTCGTCCCGCTGTTGCCGCAGTCTAGTTCAATACTCTCCGGACTCCCCGGACTCCCCGGCGCCTCCCAGCGGCCTCCCAGCCCCCGAATCGCCAGGCCCCGGACTCCCAATTCCCCTTCCCCCGTCCTCGTCTCGGCCCTACCGCCCAATTTTCGGTATATGGCCAAACTGGACTTACAGTCTTCGCAGTCGGAAAGGCCTTCGATAAAGGCTTCCCCGCCCGCGATGAGGGACATGAGAATCAGACGGTGGCTTATGGACTTGTCGCCGGGGGGCGTGAATCGTCCGTTGAAAGGCATGCGTTCTCCAAAAACCCGAATCCCAATCGCCGCCCCCGCCGGCAAAGGCGAAGGCCCGGGGTCCCAAACGGCCAATCCCCAGCCCGTGGCCCAGGGCCAAGGGAACTCCCCCGGCCGCCATGGCGGGTACTCCATTGGCGCAAAAATCGACCTTCATTATCCGCTAAAACCTTCCCCTTTTCAAGTGACCCCCCGACACTTTCTCGCGTTTTTCCCCCTCAATTACCCTTATCCTTATATAAACTTCACTAACTCCCTCTCTTCCATCCCATTGGTCACTACCTTTCACGCCAATCCCAAACAATCCATCAAAATTCTCCCAAACGTCCCCATTTTTTCCCTCTTCCACCCCAATATCTCACAATGTTTCTCGCGCCGCCAAACAACCCACCCCCTCCCCGGAACCCGCTCCCCGGCCGCTACCGAAACCGCCATCATTCGCCTCGGGCACCCTATGAGGTCCCGGTAGGTCAGGTGTCTTCCCCGATGGCCCGTGGATGCCCCTGAGAAGCCCTCAGAGGCTTGGCAATGGTCTGGTGGCTAGGGGAGTAGCGGGAAAGAGCTAAAACGCGACTGGGAGGCTCTGAACGGCCTCTGGGAGGCCAGTGAGGTGAGAGGTGGGATGGGAAGGCGCGTGGTTGACCATGGAAGGCCTTGGGAGGCCCCTGGGAGGTTTTGAAAGGGTTTGGCTGTCCCGGTAGGTCAGATCTGTTCCTGGAAGGCCCGTGGTGGGCCCTGAGAGCCCGTAGAGGCCTGGGAATGGGCGGGTGGCTAGGGGGGGCGCGGGAAAGAGCTAAAACGCGACTGGGAGGCTCTGAGCGGCCTCTGGGAGGCCAGTGAGGTGAGAGGTGGGATGGGAAGGCGCGTGGTTGACCATGGAAGGCCTTGGGAGGCCCCTGGGAGGTTTTGAAAGGGTTTGGCTGTCCCGGGAGGTCAGGTCTGTTCCTGGAAGGCCCGTGGTGGGCCCTGAGAGCCCCGTAGAGGCCTGGCAATGGGCGGGTGGCTAGGGGAGTAGCGGGAAAGTTTGAAAACGCGACTGGGAGGCTCTGAGCGGGTTTGGTAGGCTTGTAAGGCGAGAAGTCCGCCGGGAAGGCGCGGGTGGACTTGGGTTGGGAGGCGTTCAGGGGCTGGGGTTGGCCCGGGTGGGGGTGTTTTTGGGCCGGTGGGCTGTGGGAAGCGATTTAGGCGGGGATCAAGAGGTGCCTAAACGTCCCGCTTGGATGGGCAAAGGCGTTCAAAGATTTTATTTTGTCCCGCGGCATGCGCTTATCTGGACTATCAAGGCCCTAGGTGCTATACTTTTCGCTGTAAATCGGGAATCGCCCTATCCGGGCGGGCCCGTTTGGTTTTTTGGCCGGTCGTTCGGCCTTCGTTTTTATGGGTTTAGGGGCAAGAGAATCGCCGTCCAAACGCCAGCTTATAGTTTTTTTCTGAGTATTTAGTGCGCAATCGCCGAGTAAACGCCGCTTAAGCGTTGAGTATTCGGGGAGTATTCTGGGCGCGGGCCTCGCATGGTCTCGGGGCCTCGCATGGCCACCGGGTCTTGATTGGCCGCGGGGCTTTGCTTGGCCACCGGGCCTTGATTGGCCGCGGGGCTTTGCTTGGTCGCCGGGTCTCGCTTGGTCGCGGGGCCTCGCTTGGCCACCGGTTCTCGCATGGTCTCGGGGCTTTGCTTGGCCACCGGGCCTTGATTGGCCGCGGGGCTTTGCTTGGTCGCCGAGATTGTGGGCGCGTTTTTTTGGGCAATTGGCGCCGGTAACGCCCGTTCGTTCTGGCCAACGGTTATGGTTCTTTTCGGCCTCGTTTGATCGATTTGGTTAGGTTTATACCCGAAAGTTATTTAATCGGAACGTGAATTAGGTACCGCGATGGCCAGCCAAGTCTTTGGCGGCCGCATGGATAGAGAGCCAAACCCCGAAACCGGGGAATTTGGCGGCTCCCTTTGGGCCCCGGGGCTTTAGGCCGGGGCATCCAGGATGAGGTGGACATCATGCCCTTGGGCTCAGGTCAAACCGTGCTGATTGTCGATGATTCCCCGGTCATGAGACAGATGTTGTTCAATATATTCGCCAACGAGGGTTTCAACGTCGTGGCCCAGGCGGCCGACGGCGAGGAGGCCCTGACCCTTTTCGACCTCCACAAGCCCGACCTGACAACCCTGGACATCGTCATGCCAAAAATCAGGGGCACTGAGGTTTTGGCCAGCCTGATGGAGAAATACCCGGATAGCTGCGTCATAATGGCTTCGTCGGTCTCCGACGCCAGGACCGTCATGCATTGTTTGAAAATGGGCGCCAGGCAGTACATCATCAAACCTTACGATGAGGAAAAGGTCATGAACGCGGTCAAAAAGGCCCTTCGATTGGGTTAAGGCGACCACGAAATTTTCACTAACGCGGGCGATATATCGCCGACGAACGGAAACCGAATGAACCGAGGCGCCTAAAAAGGCCCAATAGCCGAGGCGGCCCACTCCAAGGCCGCGGAGGGCTCAAATGAACGTAAGCGACGAAAATCTAGCCGAACTGTTTGAACAATATAAAGACGAGGTCAGGGAGACCATTGGCACGCTCGATAACGAGTTGGTGGCCATTGAGCAAGACCCCACCTCCAGCGAGACCATTTTTTCCCTGTTTAGGCACATGCACTCGCTGAAGGGCTCGTCCAAAATGTTCAACGTCGACAACATCGCCAACATAGCCCACCGGCTTGAGGATTTGATGTCGTTGATCGACAAAAATAATTCCATCCTGCCCAAATACCCCAAAATAATCGATCTGCTTTTCAAGGGAAACGACATATTCCGGGACATCATCGCCAAACTTGAAGACGACATCACCTATACCACCATGACCGTGGACCACGTGGCTTTCGTCGGCGAGATCCAAAACCAGATTGACAAAATCAACCGCCGCGACACCCAATTGGTCGACTCGGCCCGCAAGCTGGTCGAGGATCTGGAAGCCCTGCTCCCGGCCATGGAAGAGATGGAGATCGAGCACCTAAAGAAAGACATTCAGGAACTCAATAACGGGCTGGCCTTGGTTACCTTGGAGGAGGAAGGGGCCAACCAGATTCGCTTCAATTATAACGGGGCCGATCTGACCGACGACGTTAGGGCCATGGAGGAACTGCTAAAGAAATTTAACGACGGAAAAGCCACGCCCGAAGACGGCCAGGCCTTTCTTGACGCGGCCAACCGCCTCTACAACAGCTTGGCGGACGTGGCCACCGAAGACGCCATGAGCCTCATAGCCGAGCTGGGCGACGGGCTTTCGCTCTTTTCCGAGCGCAAGTTGGAAATGGACCAGATGATGGTCGAGTTCTTCGCCGCCATGCTCAAGGAACTGAAGGAAAAGTTTCACGTCGAGGTCGAGGCCCCGGCGGCCAAGGTCTCCGGGCCGGCCAAGAGCCAGGCCAAGGCCCAGGAGCCCCAAGTCAAGACCATCAGGGTGGACGAGGCCAAGATAGATCTTTTCCTAGAGTCGGTCGGAAAGCTAATCACCAAAAGCGAAATCTTAAACCACCTCCAGTTCTCCTTTAGGCAGGCCGGTATCGACACCGGGCTCCTTCGGGATTTCTCAACCGTCTCCCGCACCATCTCCACCGACATCGTCAACCTCCAGCGCTCGATAATGGAAGTGCGCCAGGTGGAGATGAATAATATTTTAAAGAAATTTCCGCGCTTGGTCCGGGACATTTCCCACAAGATTGGGAAAGAGGCCGAAATGATCATTACCGGCGAGCGGGTGCCCATCGACAAAAGCCTTCTGGACGACGTTGAGCAGGCCATGGTCCATATCGTCCGAAACGCCGTGGATCACGGACTGGAAGGCCCAGAAGAGAGGGTGGCCGCCGGAAAGCCCAGACGGGGCACCGTCAATATCGCCGTCACCCCCGAGGAGGCCTCGATATTCATTGAGGTCTCCGATGACGGACGCGGCCTGGATCTGGAAAAGATAAAAGCCAAGGCCATAGAACGCGGCGTGCTCACCGAGGATCAATCCCAGACCATCTCCGACAAAGACGCGGCCATGCTCATCTTCAACTCGGGCCTTTCCACCAAAGACCAGGCCACCGACCTCTCCGGCCGCGGGGTGGGCATGGACGTGGTCATGACCAATCTGAAAAAATGGAACGGCGAGGTCTTGATCGACAACCGCCCCAGCCACGGCCTTTCGGTCGGCTTGAGACTACCGGTGACCAATACCCTCCTGACCAAGGAGGCCATAATGCTCCGGGTGGGCACCTCGACCTTCTGCCTGCCCCTGGAGTTCGTCAACGAAATCGTCACCGTCCCGGCCGACTCCGTTCACCACCACAAGGAAGGGGCCGTCTTCCGCCACCGGGACATGGTCATCTCGGTCATCGATCTTAAGGGCCTGTTGGGCCTCTCCGACGTGGACGCCGCCTTCTACGCCCAGGGCAAAGGCGGGGCCGGCCAGAACTTGGGCGAATTTTCCTTGGGGGAGGGCGACTTCGTCGCCGACATGGACGAGGGCGACGGCCTCAAGGGCGGGGTCAAGAACAACAATATCTTCATCATCCTCCGGGGCAAGGTCGACTCCCGCCAGTCCATCATGGCCGACGAGATACTGGGCCAGCAAAAGATTGTCATCAAAGAGTTTGAGCTGGAGACCTTCCGCCGGCTCCCGTATTTCAACGGCTTGACCCTCCTGGGTGACGGTCGGGTCGTTCTCATCCTCGACTCCGAAAAGCTCTTGGAATCCTAAGCCCCGCCGACGGCGGGCCCAGGATTCCGGGGGGCCCCGGGTTTCCGGGAACCCGAAAACCGTTTTTCCCTCGCCCCAATTTTCCCCTACCCTTGGGTTACCCCCTTGGCCATCGATAGGTCTTTTCCTTACTCCCTCGTTAGACGCGTGTTTTTCCTCCTTCTGGATATCCTTTACTTAGCCAAATTTGGAAAGTTGGGAATGTCATGGGTTTATCTCCATTGGCGTAGTGATTGGCGGGATGGAATTTGACAATTTGCCGTAATTAATCTAAGATGCTTCCATGAATGGTTGCCTTAGCTCCGGCTTAAGCACGAAAGATTTCAAAAACTATGAGGTCAGCCCGAAGGAGTGTTTTTGGGCTTGAAGCTTTTCCACGGGGGTATATCGTGTCCCAAAATAAACAACTAGGTTATTTCCTCGGCCTGGCTTTGGCCTTGGCCGTCTGGCTGGCCTGCCCGGCCGTACCGGCGGCGGCCCAGCAAACCAATGGCGGGGGTAACTTCCAATTTAACGAGCTGGACTTCGATCGCCAAGGCACCGGGCAAGCCCCGGCCACCCGTGACCCCGACGCCGGCCTGACCGACCTCTTTTCGGGCGAGCCAGTCCAAGCCCCCAGCCAGACGGTCAAAACGCCGGCCCAGCCGCCGGCCATCCCGGCCGCCGACGGGCGTCTGCAGAGCCTGCCCGGGGTGCCCAGCCCGGTTTCCGTGCCGGCCGGCCAGGGCGAGGCCAAGATAGAGGTGGCCAACGGCAAGGCCGCCCCGGCGGCCCGGCCGGTGAGGCGGCGTAGGGCCGCCAGGAAAAAGGATCCGGAATTCCGGAACCCCCAGGAGAGACGTTTTTATTACGCCATGCAGGCTTGGCGCAACCACCCGGAACTCGCCCCGGTCAACTGCAAGTCCTACGTGCCCGATCGGCCCCTCTACCACGTGAGGTGCTTTGGGGCCCTGGCCCTCCGCTAGGCCGGCCCTGGGCCCTGGACCCTTGGCCCCGAGCTCACCGGTTTCGACGCTCTCCAGACCCGAGTTTTCCAGGCTCGGGCTCGCCAGTCCCAATTTCGTTTAGGTCCGGGGCCAGTCTGGTCCCTGACCCGTATCGGTCCTGGCCGGTTGGGCCCGGCCATTACCGATACGCCAGAATTGGCCCCCCGACAAGTTTAGCCAACCCGAAGGCGCCGCGAGGCGCCTTTGGCATGGCCGTTTTGCCATAAGGACGCGTGAACGCATGGATATTTCTGACGACGCCCCGCGATGGGACTTGAACGGGTTCTCCCCGTCCGGGCCTATGAACGTGGAAGAAACGCTGGCCAACCTGGAGGTAAAGTTTACCCAATTCGCCACCTTTCGCTCCCTCCTGTCGCCGGGCCAAGGCATCGAGGCCCCGCTTTTCTCGGACCTTTTGGGCCGGCTCGAAGAGATACACCGCCAGGCCAGGCTTCTGGGCGGCTACGCCTCCCTGGCCTTCGCCCAGGACACCTCCGACCAGAAGGCCCAGAGCCTCTTGGCCAAGATCGAGGGGGCCCTGGCTAGGATAGACAACGAAATCATGTTTTTTAGCCTCTGGTGGAAGGGGCTGCCCGAGGATCAAGCCGGGCCACTTTTGGGGAGCGCCCCCGATTACGGCTACATGCTGACCCGGGAAAGGGCCTTTAGGGAACACACCCTGACCGAGCCCGAAGAGAAAATAATCAACATCAAGGACCTGACCGGCCGGGAAGCGCTGAACAGGCTCTACGAAACCATCACCAACGGCTACGCGTTTATCCCGGATTTTTTGCCCCCAGACCAAAGGGTCCCGCTGACCCGTGACGGCCTGGCCGTCCACTTCCGCTCCCATCTGCCCGAGCGCCGGGAGGGGGCCTACAAGGTTTTCAACTCCGTCTACGGCCAAGCCGGCCCCATCCTGGGCCAAATCTACCAAGGCCTGGTTCAGGACTGGCATTACGGGGAGGTGGTGCTGCGTCGCCACCCCACCGCCCAGTCGGCCAGAAACAAACACAACGATCTTGGCGACGAAACCGTGGCCAGTCTCCTGAGGGTCTGCCGGGCCAAGGCCCCCGAAGTCTTTGGGCGTTACTTCAAGCTCAAGGCCAAACGCCTGGGCCTTCCGGCCTTGCGCCGCTACGACATTTACGCCCCCCTCAAAGAGGACGCCAAGACTTACCCGTTCGACGAGGCCCTGCGGGAGGTGGAACTGGCCTTCCGGGCCTTTGACGACGAATTCGCCGATCTAGCCATGAAGATCCCCCAAGCCCATCGCCTCCACGCCGCCAAGTATCCCGGCAAGCAGGGCGGGGCCTTCTGCGCCTCCCACGTCCCCGGCGAGGTCCCTTGGGTATTGATGAATTACGGCGGCCACCGCCACGATCTCTTCACCCTGGCCCACGAGCTGGGCCACGCCGTCCATAGCCTTCTGGCCGCCGACCACAATATTTTTGAGTTTCACAGCGCCCTGCCCATGGCCGAGACGGCTTCGACCTTTGGGGAAATGCTACTGGCCAAGCGTTTCCGAGAGGTGGGGGATCCGGAAGACGCCGAAGCTTTGGCCTTTTCCTTGCTGGACGACGCCTACGCCACCGTCGGCCGCCAGGCCTTCTTCGCCCTCTTTGAGGTCGAGGCCCACCGCCTGGTCCAAGAGGGGGCCACCCCGGACGAGCTGGCCGAGGTCTACCTAAAAAACCTCTCCGAGGGCTTTGGCGACGCCGTGGACTTGGACGGATCGTTTCGCTGGGAGTGGGTCAGCGTCCCCCACTTCTACCAGGCCCCCTTTTACGTCTACGCTTACAGCTTCGGCCTCCTTTTGGTCTACGGCCTCTGGAACCTCTACCAGGCCGAGGGACAAGCCTTCGTCCCCAAGATGAAGTCCATCCTGGCCAAAGGCGGTTCCGACTCCCCGGAAGCCATCCTGGCCGCCGCCGGCCTGGGCCCCCTCAACGACGATTTTTGGCTGGGCGGTTTCGCGGCCATTGAAAGCTTAATCCCCAAAGTCTAATCCCCGGTCCCCCCTTTGGGCCCCGGCCCGGTGGCCGGGGACCAATGGGGCCGGCCAAGTAAAGTTTTCCCTTTTGCGAAATTAATGATTTTTTGATTAGCCTTATCTCAATATTAATGCAATAAAGAGTGACTTGACACAGAGTAGAAACTTATATTTTCACTCCTAAAACCTGTCTTTGTCTATCATAATTAGCTAGAGTAAAATTGACTTTTCTGGGCCTGCGGCTTATAATGGCCCAAAGCGCCAATCACTTTCACTTGCCGATGGCCGGGTGGCCATCGGATTTGGTGACGGCCGGACTTGGGGGTTGCCGTTTGGACTTGGCGGTGGTCGGACTTGGTCGCAACCAAACTTGGTCGGGACCAAACTTGGTCGGAACTAAGTTACTTCGGTTATATTATAGCATGATAGTGTAAATGTTCTGCATAAATGAGTATAAAGTGTATATAAAATATTAAATAGTTTCCTGTCAGTCCCTAAGTTTGTCCTTCTTCGGTGGAGGGCCTTTAGGGATTGGACTTTTCTACCCAAGGCGGGTAATATAATTGACGGTCTCTCCCGCCCATAGACGCGACGGGCCCCATTTTCTCACCGGCCAGCGGCCCTGGCCAAGGCCAAGCTTGGCCAGTACCGGCCCTTTGGGTCTTCCTTTGGATTTCTTTGGCAATATTTCCACCATGTCGGCGCCGAGGCCTTGGGCGCGGCAAAGCAAACGGACGAGCGTAGATGATTGACGGGCAAGACAAGCAGAGCCTAAATAAACTCACCATCGACAACTTGGCCAGAAACTTGTTCCTGAGCGGCTTGGGCGTCTGGGAGCTGACCGTTCCGTCCGATGACGTCGATAACGCCGTCATGTCGGTCAACGACAGTTTCTTGTCCCTGTTCGGCGACGGGACCATCGGCCAGTCCATCGGCTTACGGCAGTTCCTGGGGCTTTTCGTCCACCCCGAGGATTACCAAAACCTACTTAAAAGCCTTGACGAGCTCCTCCAAAACCAAGACGACTATATGGAGTTGGAATTGCGGCTGATGTGCCTGTCGCGGGGGGACTATCGGTGGGTTACCTTCAGCGGGGCCAGGGTGGCCGAGCGGACGGAAGCGGAATCTGGGGGCGGGGACGGCGCCGAAACCGGCTTGGCTAGCCAGGCTAGTCAGGCCGGCCAGGCCGGCCTGGGCGAGGAGGCTCGGTTGGTGGGCCTGGTCATGGACATCAACAACAACCGCTTGGCCCGCATCGCCTTGACCGATGCCCTCAAGGCCAAAGAGGAAGCCGGCCGGGCCCTGATGAGTGAGCAGCGGCGGCTCTCGACGGTCATGGACGCC
The DNA here is from genome assembly GCA_031257955.1 of Deltaproteobacteria bacterium. GTDB lineage: Bacteria > Desulfobacterota > Desulfarculia > Adiutricales > Adiutricaceae > JAIRNQ01. Next base: position 23,307 of record JAIRNQ010000124.1, read on the forward strand.
GTAAACGTGGGCGTCTTTTCGGTGGATCTCATCAGCATGGAGGTTGAATACAGCCCCAATTGCGCCCAAATACTGGGCCGGGATCTCTCCGAGATGGGCCACACCCTCTCCGAGCGCGACAACTTGGTACTGGAGGCCGACCGGGGCCTGACCTACAAGGCGGTCATGGATCACTGTGCCGGCCTTACCCCGTATTACGAGTCGGTCACCCGGATGATCCACCGGGACGGCTCCACCGTCTGGGTCCTGGACCGGGGCCGGGTGGCCGAGTGGGAACACGACGGCCGCCCCATACGCCTCTTGGGCGTCATGCTTAACGTCACGGCCCAAAAGAAGATCGAGGCCGATTTGGCCGCCCGCAAGGGCCAGATGGAGCTTTTTTTTAAGGCGGCCGATTTCGGCGGCTGGGACTATGACGTTCTGGGCAACAAAATTGAGTACACTGACATTTTCTTGAAGATGCTGGGTTACGACCGCGACGATCTGGCCGGGACCTTCGAGGAATGGCTCTCGCTGGTCCACCCCGACGATCGGGAGATGATTCAAAACTCAATCGCCCGCCTGCGCAAGCCCAACAACGACTCTCTGGCCTATGAGCTAAGGCTCAAACGCAAGGACGGGAGTTATATCTGGACCTACGACGTGGGTCGGGTCATGCTCAGGACCGACGAGGGCCGGGCCGCCCGGGTCATCGGCGGCAACTTCGACTTTACCAACCGCAAGAAAATGGAGCAAGAGCTCTTCGAGATCGCCGAGCAGGAACGCAAGGCACACTTGGCCCGGGAGCTGGCCGAGGAAAGCGCCCGCTCCAAGAGCGAGTTTTTGGCCAACATGAGCCACGAGATCCGCACGCCCATGAACGCCATACAGGGCCTGACCCATCTGGTTTTGCAAACGGATCTAACCGATACCCAGTTTGAATACCTGCAGCGCATAAGCACGGCCACCGCGGCCCTTCTGCGGATCATCAACGACATCTTGGATTTTTCCAAGATCGAGGCCGGCAAGCTGGAGATCGAAAAGACCAATTTCAGCCTGAAAAACTTGGTCCAGACCTCCATGACCCTCCACCAGCCCCAGGCCGACGCCAAGGGCATCGAGCTGGGCTTGGATTTTCGCGACGATCTGCCCGTCTACCTGGTTGGCGACCAGATCCGGGTGGGGCAGATACTCAACAATCTTTTGAGTAACGCCATCAAGTTTACCCAAAAGGGCTCGGTGCGATTGACCGTCTCGCTCAAAGAATCGCTGGGCTCCCAGGTGGTTTTGCTTTTTTCGGTAAAGGACAGCGGCATTGGCCTTACCGCCGAGCAGCGGGGACAACTCTTCCGGGCCTTTACCCAAGCCGACGCCTCCATCACCCGGCGTTACGGCGGGACCGGCCTGGGCCTTACCATCTCCAAGCGCCTGAGCGAGATGATGGGCGGGACCATCTGGTGCGAAAGCCAGCCCGGGGAAGGCAGTACCTTTAGCTTTACGGTCATATTGGACATTGGCCGGGAAATCGGCGAGGAGACCGACCGCACCGTATTTAACCTCAAGGGTCTTAAGACCATCGTGGTCGACGATAACCCCACCGCCCTGGAGATCATCAAGGCCGCCCTGGTCCGGGAGGGCCTGGAGGTGGCCGGCTTCACCTCGGGCCAGGAAGCCCTGGATCATCTGAACGAAAGGCGGGAAGACGTCGATCTCTGCCTCATCGACTGGAAGATGCCCTCCATGGACGGCCTGGAGACCATACGCCGCATCAAGCAAAGCGGGGCCCTGAAAGACTCCTCGGTCATCGTCATGGTTACCGCTTACGATCGCGACGAGGTATTGGGCGCGGCCAAGGAACTGGGGGTGGTTCAGGTCCTGACCAAACCGGTGACCAGCAGCCATCTCCACGACGTGCTGATGGGCCTCTTTAAGGCCAGCCCCAAAGTCGGGCGCAAGGGCAGGAAAAACACGGCCGATCTGGAAAAGGCCATGGTTAAAGACATCGCCGGGGCCAAGATCCTTTTGGTGGAAGACAACGACGTCAACCAGCTGGTGGCCAGCAAGATCCTCGGCAACGCCGGCTTTCAGGTGACCATCGCCTCCGACGGCCAGGAGGCGGTTGAAAAGGTGCAGGCCAACGAATACGATTTGGTGTTGATGGACGTGCAGATGCCCATCATGGACGGTTTGACCGCCACCAAAGTCATACGGGGCAAGGGCTACAAAGATCTGCCCATAGTGGCCATGACCGCCCACGCCATGAGCAACGACCGCCAGCTGAGCCTGGACGCCGGCATGAACGATCACGTCAACAAACCCATCAACGTTAGCGAACTCTTCCAAACCCTGGTTAAGTGGATCCCGGCCAAGGGCCAAGCCAAATCCGGCACCAAGCCCAACCCCGGCCCCGGGGCCAAGACCGCCGCCACCGGCAGCTAGGGCCCGTAAGGATTATTCCATCCCCTTCCTACTCCCCGTCTTGTATTTCGGCCTTTAGATTCGCGAGCAATGACAATTGCCTCCGCGTAATGTCTTTTGGCTTGCCGTCTGGCAGTCTAAGCACAAATTGTCTATAGACGGATAAAGCAAATTCTTCGGCGTCGGCGTAACTACGATTAAGCATTTTTTTTGCTAGCGTGGAGTGGGAGTGCCCAAACGAAAATCCGTTATGTCGCTTCTCGAATAGTGAGAACCATTTTTCTAAGTCTGACCCCGATGGCTTTGACGGTTATGGGACGGGTTGTAAGCAAAATAGATGCCAATACTCTCAAATTTCAGGTCTGTTTGAAAAAATTTGACGCTTTTGTACTGTTTTCAAAAGAAAAAGCCCTTGAATAACTGGGTCGTAGATGTTATTATAATAAATATCTACGAATACGGGGGCGATTATTTTGCTTTCGATTGACGACATAAAAAGGCTGGTAGAGCCTGTCGCTCGACGTTACGGCGTTGATAGCGTACGATTGTTCGGTTCTTATGCCCGTGGAGAGGCAACGCCAAGTAGCGATGTAGATCTATTGGTGGATACAGGTATTGTGTATAGTCTTTTCAAAGTTGGTGGTCTTTATGGTGACCTTAAAGAGGCTTTAGGTATGGAAATTGATTTGATAACAATTAATAAAAAAGAAAATGATTTCGATTTTTTAAAATTTATAGCCGTTGATGAGGTAATTATATATGAAAAATAGTCGTGATATATATTTTAGAACATATAGTAAAGTATTGCGACGAAATTGATGATGGGATTAAACAATTTGGTAATACTGTTCAATCATTACAATTAAATATTCATTACAAAAATTCGATGGCCATGTGCGTTTTGCAGATTGGAGAACTGACTACTCATCTTAGCGAAGATTTTAAAATATCACATTCTGAAGTTCCCTGGAAAGCTATAAAAGATATGAGAAATGTGGCGGCTCATAGGTATCATACTTTTGGTATTGAAGAATTATTTAAGACAATAACAGAAGATATTCCTAATTTACAAGTTTTTTGCAATATTTTAACAGATGAATATCGTTTAAAAGAAGTCTCTGCACCATCTCCAATGCGATCAAGATAGTGAAAACTTTAATTTTTTTCTCTATATGTTAATCCGTAATCCGTAATTTTTTCAAGCTAAGCTAACACATCATGGGGGCCAGGGGCCCCCATGATGCGTTAGCTTGAAAATAAATTACGGATTACGGATAATAACACTGGCGATATTTGTTGTAAAGATTAATTTGATGATTTAATAATTTAAGACTAGCGGACATTATAATGCGGCAAGTATATTATGCTTCTCTTATGGTCGGGTAAACAATAATGGCCGCGCGAGAGATGAAATGAACGTGGATGCCGATGGCTCGTCGGCTGGTCAGGTTTGGGACGGGCACTTCTCTTGGGGCGGGGACTTCCCTTGGGACTAGGGTGAGTCCTGGGATTGCGCGTCGGAAGATTGGGCCCCGGAAGACTGGGCCTCGGAAGTTGGGGCATCGGGGGAATTGGTCAGCCTTACGTAAAGCTCCCCCATGGCCGCGTGGGCACTGGCGGCCAGGGCGCTCAGCGAGGACCCTTCGGCCTTTATGGGGCGGCCGATGGCCACGCGGATGAGGCCGGGTTTGGGGAGGTAAGAGCCGCTGGGCCAAAGTTGGCCGCTGTTTTGGATGGCCAGGGGGATTAGGGGTACCCCGGTATGTTTGGCCAGGATGAAGGCGCCTTTCTTGAAGGGCAAGAGGGGCTCGGAGGTTTTGTTGCGGGTGCCCTCGGGGAAGATGGCCATGATCTCGCCGCGACTTAGCCGTTGGGTGGCCTCGTCAAGCATTTTTTTGGCCGACTCGGCGCTGCCGCCCCGTTCCACCAGCATGTGGGCCCGCATCAGGGTCCAGCCGAAGATGGGAATCCGGCCCAAGGCCGCCTTGGCCACCCAGGAAAAATTCCGGCCCGTGGCCTTGGCCGCCACCGGTATGTCAAGTAGGGAGCGGTGATTGGCGAAGACGATAAAGCCGCCGGCCTTGGGGTCCGGGAGGTTTTCCCGGCCCGAGACTACCTCGACCTTGATAAAGGCCGGCAGGAGCACTACGTTGGCCCAGATCTGGCCGGTTATGAATCGGGTCAGGCGCCGGGAGAAGAGGCTGATAATCAGGCAGGCCACACCGCTTATGATGGTCAGGCAAAAGAATATGGGCAGGTACCACAACCCGTATATAAATCTTAACATGGGTAAGAGCGCTTGGCGTTTTCGCGTCCCGCCCCAGACCCGGGCGGTCGTTGGCCGGCGCCTCGGGGCGCCGGGTTCGTTAACCCTCTTCCCGGGTCCAACGGGCCACCCAGGCCCGCAGCCTGGGCAGTTCCTCCGAGGCCCATTCCGGCGACAGCCTAAGCTTCAGGAACATGGACAAAAGGGCCTCGATGGTACCGGTGAGTTCGGTATAATAAACGACCCTATCCAGTAAAGCCCCGACTTTGGAGAGCTTGCCGTCCTCGTCGTCCTTAAACTCGGCCCCGGCCATCAACTTGGCCGACTTGGGGCAGAGGGTGTCGGCCGGCAAAGCCAGCGACCACTCCCGCTCCTCGCTTTTGATCCTTAGCCGCCCGTTCATGACCTTTTTGTTTTTCATGACCGCCGTAAAGGCCTCGGGCCACTCGGTACCGTTTTCCTTGCCGGCGTTCTGGCAGGTGACGCTTCTCTTGCTCGGGCCCTGGCCGCTTTGCAGCTTTAGGGAATTCTCGAACCAGATCTCCACCTTGGGGCCCCCGTCGGCGGCGAAACCGCTGTCTATCTCCGAACACAGCCACAACCAGGTCAAAAATTCCTCGCCCAGGAACATCTTTTCCTGCCACAGCTCAAAATAATCGATTGTCCTTTCCCTCGCCTCAGCCACTGGTCTCACCTACCAATTCCGCCGGTCTCCCCAATCGGGGGCCGGGGTCCAATCCTACGCCCGGCCCAATTATCGGGCGGGCGGCCGTCTTTCCCGGTCCGCCTTTCGGGGGCCGGGCCTTGTCCGTAACCCTTTTCGGGCCAAAGGCCGGAAAGGGGTTTACTCGTCGTCGGCCCCGAAAAACGATGGCTCCTTGAGGGCCATCAGGCGGGTCCGGGCCGGTTTTTCCAGGACCTCCAGGCCCACGGTCACCGGGACCAGAAGCCTCAGGCCCAGCCCGAAGGTCCGCAGCCAGCTCTCCTCAAAGAGGGACCGGTTGCGCTCGCCGGTGGCCCCCAGCCAGACCTCGTTGTTTTCGAGCAGCCAGATGACCTCGAAGAGTTGGGTGTCCAGAAGGGAGCGCTTCAGGAGATCCAGTCTCAGGGCGTCTTTCATGTCCCTTTTTTTGGCCGCGTTGGGTTTTTTTCCAATTTCGGCGATAAAACGGGCCTCGGCTATGGCCATGTAGCGGTTAAGAATTTTGTTTGGCAGCTTTCTTTCGTCCAAACGCAGGCTAAAGGCCACGATTGGGTGGAAATGAAAGGCTTCCGGCGGAAAGGTAGCCTCCAGGTGGTCAAAAAACTGTACCCACCCCTGGCTGGATTCCTCGCTGGTTTCTTCGATGTCAACGAAAGCGTTGGCGGTCAGCCTCTCCGAGATGAATTCGTCGGTCAGCCCGGCCTCGGGCTCCTCGAAGATTCTATAACGGGTTAAGGTGGCCCCGCCTTTGACGAAACCCATTTGGGCACTCCTTGGCCAAATCTGTGGCCGCGGTAAGGATTACGGATATCCCCGCCGGCATTGGGCCCGGGCGCGGCCGCCCCGGGCAATACAGTTTACCCCGGTCCCGGGCTTATCTCAAGGCCGGACCGGCCCTAAGGCGTCAACGATAGGCCGCCAAAGCGCCTATAATGGCCTCTGGGCCATAAATGGACCTCGGGGGGCAGGACGGCCCGGGCCAAGGGCGGCCCGCGGCCGGGCCGGAGGCCTCATTCGCCTCGAAGCGGGGGTCTCTTGGGCGGTTGGGCGGGGAACATGTTGGGCGGACGATGGGAGTCGGGCGGGGGCAGCATGTAAAGCTTTTTCTTGATCTGGTAGCGTTGGTAGGCCTGCATCCAGTAGGAGAGATCCTCCAGGGCCGTTTGGGTGAGGCCTCTGTAAGTCCATACCTTCTGGACCTTGTCCTTGAGGTAGCGGCCCAGGAAGCGTAGCCTGATGGCGTTGTAGCCGCGCTGGCCGGACTCGCTGGATTGTTGGACGTATTCTTGGGAGAGGAGCTGCAAGAGGATGACCAAGTTCGGTTCCGACAGATCGACGTTTAAATCTTGGGTCGGCAGGGCCATGATGCCCAGAAATCGCTGGGTCTCCCTAAGGGTCACGTTGTTTGTTAGCTTAATTTGGGCCCCGCCGATGCTGATGTCCATGATCTCGCCCTGACAAACGGTCTCCAGGGCCTCGATGTCAACTATGTTGCCCTCGGGCACCTCATGGAGGGAGCAGCTGAAGGCGAACTGCCCGGTCGGTTCCAGGCGCAGGAAGTTGCGCCTCTGGGCGCTGGTGATGACCTTGGGTATGGGCAAGAGGATTTGGGCCTCTCGCCAGTCGTTGACTTTTACAAACCGGAAGGTGGCCACCTTGGTCGCGAATTGATAGTGTTCCGTGGGTTCTTTGACCGCCGGCCGGAAGTTTATGTGAATGACCCCGGGCAGCCCAGTAAAATCGGCTTCGGCCGAGGGGGCCTCCGACAGGGAAAGAATCAGTTGCGCCTCTTCGCCGAGGCCGCTTAGCACTCCCTTGAAGTTAACCGTTCTGGTGGCCTCGTAGATGTCCAGGGAAAAATGGGCTTGCCTGGTCACGGCCTTGGAGAGGACCTCCCAAATGGCTTGGCCGTTGGTTATGGAGGACCAACCCCGGTGGGCCCGCTGGCGCTTGCGACGCCAATTGAGGAGCCCAGCCGCCAAAAGAGTGAGGACGATGGCCCCGGAGATAATAAAAATATATCTCATGTCGTTCGAGGAGATGGTCGAGGGGGCGGTTAACCCCGCTTGCAATTCCTCGAGCTTGTCGGTGGAACTGGCCGCCTTCAGGGTAAGCCGGTTAAAGAAGTCAATGACCATGGTGGATTCGTTAAGCCTTGAGCGTGATGTCGGGGAGGGCGAAGAGATCAATCAGCAAATTGATACTCCGTCTGGCCTCCTCGCTGGTTTCCGTAAACATCAGACCGCTTTCGTTGAAGGGTCTGGCCTGGCTGGGGTGGACCCAGACGCAGCGGGCTTTGGCCTCTATGGGCGGGTAGCCTTGTTCCGAAAGAACTTTGGGCATTTCGATGTTAATCGGGTAATCTTGGCCCACGTTTAAGCAATTCTGTCCAATGAGTAAAAGTCCCCTAGTATGAATATCGACTAAACGACCCAATTCTTGGCTGCTTAAGTGTTCTATAACCTTCAAATAATAAATTAACTCGCGTCGAGCAAGCGTGCGTTTCTCGCTGACTAAAATATTGGCGGCCATGTTGCCTCTTTAATTTAATCCCGAGTCGGCCGGTCCGGCGACGATCTGGGTATGGCTTAGCGTTGTAGGGGAAACACCCTCCAAATCTTCCTTCCGCGGGGCCCTGGCGGTCGTCCTCACTCGGTCACCCTGGCTCGGTTGCCCTCGCCCGGTCGCCCTTATGCGGCTGCCCCCGTTCGGTCGCCCTTACTCGGCTGCCTCCGTTCGGTCGCCTTTGCCGGTCGGGGCCGACCGCTCGGCGGCCAGGGCCAAATGGGCCCAAGCCAGCGCAAATAAATCGCCGGCGAAACAATCCCAGGCCCGGGATAGATATATCGCGCCAAGTTTCCGGAAAGGAACGTTATTAATTTTTCTGTCTTAGGACGGTGAGTGACGGATCGTTTTCCACCCCTACCGGATACCGGGACTTTAGGAAAAGGGGGTAGATTTATTAATTATACTTTAGAAGTGGAAAAAAGCAACATTTATCGTTATCTCCAAATCGTCCCGCAATTACGGCATCTTTTGAAATCGTTCGCTAAAAACCTTGCTTTTGTAGTAAGTTATCGATCCGTCTTTCTCCCAACCATCGCAGACCAATCAGAAAAATAGTCTTTTACAATATCACCAATTGCCTTGTTAAGTTGGGCTAAACTCTCCTATATTTAGATTTTTACATCTATGTCTATTAAAATAATACAAGCCTTTTAAAGCGAGTAAAAGTATAGATAAAATCAACTGCTTATATGGTCAAAGGCTCTACCTTACGTTGCCCCGACCCGGCACCCCGGCCAAAGGCAATGTGGCCATTTCCAGGCATGTATTTTTTCATTGGTAGATAAAAATATGTACTTATGGTTCAAAGATAACCAATCACAAGCAAAAATCAAATACTCATAATCGCGATTAACTTCCCTTACGCCCTATCCACCCGCCCCATCGATCCACTCCCGCCGTGCCAATCTGGGCCTACGGCCAGGCCGGTCCCTGAGCCGGCCCGGTCCTCTGATAGAGATAAAGGGCCCACCAACCACTCCCGCCGTGCCGATCTGGGCCTACGGCCAAGCCGGTCCCTGAGCCAGCCCGGTCCCCTGATAGAGATAAAGGGCCCACCAAAAAAACCCCCGCCGAGCCGGCCGAAAGGGCCAAGCCGGAAGGGGTCGCCAATATAGTTTCCCGCGGCTGCCCGCGGTCCCCCGGCCAAGCGAACCGGGCCGGGGGGCCCAGGGTTTAGTTGGATTCCTGGTTGGGGATGATTATAAGTTCCGGTTTTTTTATGAAGACCTTGGTGTCCGGGGGGATGCTCTCGGTAAGCCAGACGTTGCCGCCGATGACCGAGCGGGTGCCGATGACCGTCTCGCCGCCCAGGATGGTGGCCCCGGAGTAGACGATGACCTCGTCCTCGAGGGTCGGGTGGCGCTTGCGGCCCTTGAGGCTCTCGCCGGCGTCCCGAGGCAGGGACAAGGCGCCCAGGGTCACGCCCTGGTAGAGCCTGACCCGCTCGCCGATGACGGTGGTCTCGCCGATGACCACGCCCGTTCCGTGGTCGATGAAGAAACTCTTGCCGATGGTGGCCCCGGGGTGGATGTCGATGCCGGTGCGGCTGTGGGCGTATTCGGTCAAGATCCTTGGGACAAAGGGCACCTTGCGGATCCACAGCTCGTGGGCCAAGCGGTAGACCAGGGTGGCGAAGAGACCGGGATAGCAGAGTATTATTTGGTCAAGGTGGTTTCCGGCGGCCGGATCGCCCTCTTTGGTGGCCACCACGTCCGAGGCCACGGTTAGCCTAAGCTTCGGGAGGAGACTTATGATCTCCTTGGCCGTTTGGCGTCCCTGCTGGTAGCAGTTCGAGCAAAGGCTGTCGTAACGGACATGGTCGTGGCGCAGGGCGGCGCAGACCTCCCGGGTTAGGGCGGCGAACAGCTTGGTCAGGGTTTGGCCGATGGAGAACTTGACGTTAAGTTCGTTGGAGGGATGCTGGGGATCGAAGAATCCCGGAAAGATGATCTGCCGGATCAGGTTAATGATTTCTTTGGCGGCGGCGAAAGACGGACGGGGTACTGCCGTGACGTATTCCAAAAGCGGCAAATCGGACCGCATGGCCGAAAGCTGGTTGGTGATTTCCTCTAGGCTGGGAATGTCGTCGGTTAAGTACTCAAGCTCGGCAAGTTTATATTCGCACGACTTCTCTACTGGGACTGGAGCCATGATGCCTCTGTTTTTTTGAAACTCAAGTTTGGCAAAAAAGGGGATCGGCCTTGGGGCAGGCCGTGGCAGTGAGGGGAGGGGAAAAACGGAGGCGGGTAGGGCTTTACGTTATTCGACCCCCTATGCTTCGACGTCTAGGCCGGGGCGACATCGCGACGTGTAGTGACAAGCCATTTTTTTCCTCGCTCCCTGGGGAGGGTTCAATAGCGCTTGGGGATAGGACTTTCCGTCTAAGAATAGTCCTTGCTCGGCATCCCTTCCCGAAGGCGGGAAGGAAGGCCTGGCGCCTCGGTTGTGGATCTGTTTGACATTATACCGAAAAAAATAATGGCTGTCCAGGGTCTCAAAAAATTTGTCAATTTACCCACGCGGTTCCGAAAAGGCCAAACCGGCCCGTCCCGGCCCGGCTCGGTCTGGCCACGATGGGGGCCAAAGGCGGGCCAGGGCGAAAGGGGAGCGACCATCAAGGACGGCCGCCGAGGGCGGCCGGGCAAGCCGGGTCAGGCGCCGCTTTCCGGGGCCGGTTCGGTGGTGAGGCTGACCAGGGGGCCCAGATCTTGGTCCGGCTTGCGGTGGGGGTCCCTAAAGTCGACCGGGCCGGCCTGGCGGGCTTCGATCAGGCGCTGGGGCCTTTCTTCCTCAGGCACCTTAAAGAAAGTCAAGACCGTGTCGAAGACCTCGATGGCCGCCTCGAATTCCTCGGCCACCACGGAGTCGGCCCCCAGGCGCGTCAGGATGTCTTTGGTCAGCACGAAACGGGTTCGGGCCAAGATGTAGAGCTTGGGGTTCATGGATTTGGCCTGGACGATTATGCGCCTGGTGGCCACGGGATCGGGGATACTGACCACCAGCATGGCCGCCTTGTGGATGCCCACGTGCTCGAGGACGTGTTCGTTGACGGCGTCGCCAAAAATAATGGGCTCGCCCAGTTTTTGGAAGGCCTGGACGCTGGAGGGGTTCATGTCAATGACCGAGTACTGGCGATTGGTCAGCCGGCAGGCCCGGGCCACGCCTTGCCCGGCCACCCCAAAGCCCACGACTATGGCGTGGTTCTCGGCCTCGGTTTTGGGCCCGTCGATTTGCGGCTTGGCCAGGTCGGCCAGGCGGTGGGAGATGGCTCGGCCCAGGGCCAGGGCCAGCGGGGTCATGGCCATGGTCAGCACGGCCATGTTCAGGAAAAGCGTCAACTCGAAGTCGTCGAGGAGCTTCAGATCGCCGCCGTTCTTGGCCAGCACGAAGGCGAACTCGCCTACCTGGCACAAGGAAAAGCCTATGAGCACCGCCACCCGGTTGGTGAG
>JAIRNQ010000166.1 GCA_031257955.1 Deltaproteobacteria bacterium
TTCGGTTGTTTTAATAAAATAGTCCTGACATCCGTCTAAGGTTTCGTTCGCCAACGTGTCAAAGTCTTTCTTGGACTTGTCTGCCAAAAACTTGTCAAAAGCCGATGAACCGGTATTGACAGGGTAACTGATGCCAACTAAATGTGTGTATAAGTCGCATGTTCGATCCACGAAGGTACCCAGAAGCGTGGTAAAGAGCATTTTAGGCAGTTCCGGCCCGATGGTTGGAGTGAGGTCAAAGAAGGGATCGTTTTGTTGGGCTTGAGCGGCCGGACAGAATAAAGCCAGCGAAAGAACGAGTGCGGCCATAAGGCGAAAAAATGGTGGTTTCATGGTTGGTCCCAAGTGACAAGGCTAAAAAGGGCCGCCTAGCGGGTTCAATAATTTCGGCTCCTGAAAGGGTGACGAGTGAAAGCGTGGGATTACCCTTGCCTCAGGGTGGCGGCGGTCGGCGGCTTGAGGGCTAACGTAAGGGGGCCGGGCGGATCGGTTGTTGTCTCGGCTTGGCGACCGGGGCCAGTGGCGGGGCTGGGAATTTGTTCATTCCCAAAATTCCATGTTGGCGCCCATGTTTTGTAACTCGCCTATGTTGATGGTTATTTTCTGTGGGCCGGCCGACCGGTGATAGGGAGGGTCCAGGCGTATGATCATGCCCTCGGGGACCAGATAGACTTGGCCCAAAACGTCCAAGTGCTGTGGCGAAGCCATTGGAGGGGAGGGCGGCCTTCCGTCGCAACTATGATTGGAGACGTCATAATGATCGGGGATTGTCCCAAAGCCCAATTGACACCAACGCCAATACATCGTCTCCCAGAGAATGGGCAAATACTTGGGATTCGGGAATATTTGATTAATTTTCACAACTCGTGCCGTTCTGAGGTCAAAAATGTTAGCCTTGGCCCTATTCCAGGGATGGGCGTACCCGGCTGGGAATTCCATGCTATGTTCCAAGATGGATAAGTAGTTTTTGCCTGGGGAGTGGGCCTCGAAAGTCATAAGGAATTCGGACACCGTCAACCCGATGGGATTGCCGCAAGCTGGGTGTTTATAGTCCAGGTACTTTTGTAAAAACTTTTTAGCCTTAAAGGCCAGGATATTGTCCAAGGCCTTCGAGCCGGTGTTGACTGGGTATATGGCGGTGACGAAGTTGGTATAATCCCGACATTTTTGGTCGTGAGTCTCGTCAATTAAGAATTCATAGCCTAAGTTCGGTAGTTCTGGGCCTATTGTGGGCGGCGGCACCTGGGGTTTGGCGTATTGCTGGCATTGGGCAGCCGGTATAAGGCCAGACGCGCAGAAACACAAGGTGGCTATAATCGTTAAGGCGTATAGTTTCATTGTGGCAATTCACTTTACCGTCTATGAGATAATACTAAAATGCCTAAAAATATGGCCAAGGGCCGGCCCCGTCGGCGAGGTGAGGGGCCCGGCTCAGTCGTCAAATATCGAGGGCAAGGTGTCCAAGTGCTGGGCAATGAGCTTTAGGTTTTCCACGATGCCGATGCGCTGGGGGCAAACCTTTTCGCAAGCCTCGCAAGCTACGCAATCTTTGGCTTTGTCCTTGTTTAAAACGTCAACCATGTACTGCATATGGGCCGCCTCTAAGTCGTTGTAGACGAGCTTGCGGTTGTAAGCGCCAAACACTTTGGGTATGGGTATGTTTTGGGGGCAACCTTCAAGGCAATACTCGCAGCCAGTGCGGGGGATGCTTGAGATCTTTGATATGGCCAGCCTGGCCCTTTCGATAACGGGCATCTCGTCGGGGGCAATGGGTTTAAAGTTAGCCATAAAGGAGACGTTGTCCCGCATTTGGTCTATGGTCGACATGCCGCTTAAGACCGTGATTATGTTTTCTTGGGAGGCGGCGAAACGCAAACCCCAGCTGGCCAGGGATACTTTGGGGTTGGCCTCCTCAAAGACGCGTCTGACGCTCTCTGGCGGGTTGGCCAAGAGGCCGCCCTTGAGAGGTTCCATTACCACGATAGGCTTTTGGTGTTTCTTGGCCACGGCGTGGCACTGGCGGGCTTGTATGGACGGGCTCTCCCAATCGTCATAGTTGAGCTGGAACTGGACGAACTCAACCTCCGGATGGGCGGTCAGGAGATTGTCCAGGGCCTCGGCCGTGTCGTGCATGGAAAAGCCGATATGCTTGGCCACGCCCTTGTCTTTGAGTTCCCTTAGATATTCCCACATTCCGTAGTCGTCGAAGAACTGGGTTCGGCTTCCGCCGAGGTTATGGAGCAGGTAAAAATCGACGTAATCTAGCCCAAGGCGCTTAAGGGAGGTCCAGATCATGGCCTTGGCCTCTTCGGCGGTCTTGACGACGAATACGGGGCATTTGGTGGCGATTTGGAATGAGTTCCGGGGATAGCGCTCCACGACGGTGGTTTTAAGCGCCTCCTCGGATTTGCCCCCCATATATCCCCAGGAGGTGTCGAAATAGCTAAAGCCGTTGGCCATGAACAGATCGACCATAACCCTGGTTTGGGTTATATCGACGTTGTCGCCGATAAAGGGTAACCGCATGAAGCCGAAGCCTAGTTTTTGTATTTCTTCGCCTAAATATGGCATTATCCACCACAGGGAACGCTAAAATGTTCGTCAAAAGGCGATTGGCCGAGACAATGATTCTAAGGCCGGCTATGGGCGGCGCTTTGCCTTGGCTAAACCGGCGGGCGAAAAAGCTTGGGCCAGGTACCCTAATGGGATGCCAGGCCGTCGGGTCCAGCCCAAAGGCTGGGCAAGTTCGCATCGGGGCGCCCAGGTTCAAACCGGGCGGTGCCTGGTCGGTGAACGAACCTTCAATGCCTAAAAATAACCTTAAATCTCTTTAGGGTCAATAGAAAAGTTACGTCCCTTAGCCTAATACAGCAATTGGCCAAATTAGAGATAAAAAATTATTATTTTCACTATCAGATTAATTTTGAATTGTTTGCATTATAATAAATCTTAACAAAAATTTAAATTTAGGTATTAATATTATAAAACTATCATTATAAATGTTTTAATAAAATATTTACGGTCATATTTTGAAATAAAATATCTTTAAGAACTTTTAACTATACTTTAACCAGTAAAATAACGATATAAATTCTATTTATACTAAGGTAATTAAATTTATACTAAAAATCAGTTATGGGTCGTCTGAGTGGAGTAAAATATTTTTGACTGGTATAATGACGACAACGTTCAGTTCCCGCTTTTCCGTTGCCTGCCGCCAGCGGCTTATTCGTGGGATGCCAGGCGCCGGGTCCCAAATAATGGGTCCAAGGGCTAAGTCCGTTGGCATTGGGCCACCTTTGGCCGGCTTGGGCGTGACTTGGCTGGCTTAGGCTAGATTTGGTCGGTTTGGGAGGGGCGCCCAGAGTGGCTGGGAGGCCAAGGGGGCGCCGGCCTGGGCGCTTAAGCGAACGGGCGATTTTTTTGGCGGGAAGCGAAGGAGACGGTTTTGGAGCAAGGCGAAGGCTATAGGGAAAGACTAACGGCGATACTCGAGAGGGGATTTGGCCTGGGCGGGGAAAGGATCGCCTCCATCGCGAGGATCGATTCCGGAAGGGTTAACGAAACCCATTTGGTGTCCTTGGAGGGAGGCGAAAGATACGCGCTCCAAAAGCTGAACCAGTTTTTCGGACCGGCGGAGACCATAGGCGAGAACTGGCATAGGGTAGGGTTGGCCCTGGCCGGGGTGAAGGTCGGGTTCCCGAAAATCGTCCCCGCCAAGGATGGGGGTTGGCTTTATCGTGACGGGGCCGACGGTTCCCACTGGCGCCTGACCGGTTTTTTGTCGGGAAGCCCCCCGTCTAAGGACTCGGCGGAAGAGGCCAAAGTTTCGGCCGGGGTTTTGGGCCTTTGCCACTCCGCCCTTAACGTTCCCAAGCCGATAGAACTGCTGTCGCCTTTGGACGAGGGTGAATTCACCAATCAAAAGCGTTGCCAGCCTTTGGACTTTACGGTTTTGTTAAGCCACTATCGCGGCCACCCGAACCTGGACGGCCTCAAGAAAGACATAGCCCGGGGTGAGGAAGCGGCCAGGCAATTACCCAATAGGCCAACCTACGTAATGATATTCGCCGCCAGGGACTTGGTTATCCATAAGGATTGCAAGTCGGACAATTTTTTAATCGACCCGGAAAGGCCGGCGCTCATTGACTGGGACACGGTCGGTTATGGCGATCCCCTTCTGGACATCGGCGAGATGTGCCGTTCCTGGGCCGTCTGCCAGCGGGCCCCTTTCTATGACGCCAGTTTGGCCGCGGCCATAGTCGAAGGCTACCGGCGGACCGGGCTCAAGCTAAGCGCCGACGAGTATAGGCTGTTGCCGGCAGTCGTCCGGGGCCTGGCCTTGAATTTGGCCAGAAGGTATCTGACCGACGCCTTGGCCGAGGCCTATTTCAAGTGGGACAGCGAGGCCTATCCCTCGCTACACGAGCAAAACAAGATTCGGGGCAGACACATGCTGGATCTGGCCGAGGAACTGCTGGACCGTGAGATGGAGTTGGTAAACATCTAATATATCTAAAAATAACCGTAGTTTTGGTTAAAAGGGAACAAAACGTAAAG